>JAISMU010000032.1 GCA_031276635.1 Deltaproteobacteria bacterium
AATCGCTGTAGGAGGTCTAAAATAGATAATAAACCGAGGAATGGCCATCGAAAATTAACAAAAAAAATCCTATAAGCCTTAAGCTGGCCCTTTGAATGGGGGAGGATCGAGCCAAAAACCTATATTCCGGCAGGCTCCAGCGGCTCGAACCACTCCTCTGGCCAGTTCCTCAAATCGCCTGACCTTTTTTTTATTTTTTTATTTCAGCGTAATTATCTTTCTTGTATTAACTATTAATTTTATTTCTTTTTAATACTATATTAACATCATTTAATAATATATTATAAAAAATTTTTACCATATTATTAGTTTAAAATTGACAATAATATCGTAATAATAAATTTATTGCAAAACAATAAATAATTATATTATCGTTTTTCGAGCCAGGCCCATCGAGGGGCCTAGCTAAATTTAAAATTGCTGCTTTTGCTGGGTATAGATTAAAAAACCGAGTGTTTTAGACTTTTTTGCTCGCTAGATTGAGATTCTCCATAATGGGATAACACCGCGCTGACTACGTCTTTTTCCCACAGACCGCTTCTGGCTTTCGCGACCAGAGTTACAATCGATTGGGCTGAATCTATATTCCAACGCATCGCTCCATACTTCATACGTCTTTGTAGGACTGTCCAATTAGAGCTTTCTATCGCGCCACTCCCAATAAAGTAATTTTTTGCTCTATATGACGCGTAATCTATATTTTCATCATTATTATGTATATATTGGAGTAATTTATCTAATTTATTTCTATGTCTAAATTTTAATGACTGTTTAATATGTTCAATAGCAAATGATGTTTTGCTTTCATAAAATAAAGATGATATTTTTTTTCCCCAGGGTTTATATTGTGATTCATCACAATCAAATATTTCTTTAGCATAATCATTAATATGTTCAGTTAAATGATAATAATCCAATATTTGTTGCGCATCTGGAAACAATTCATTTTTCAAATTTCGTATCCATGTAGAACCATCTGAAATTAATACATTTTGATTATATAGTCCATATCCATTACGTATAGCCAAAGAGAATACTAATTTTTTAAATTCATTATAGTCACCAATAAATGCTAAATATTCTCTTTTATCAATATTATGCTGATTTTTACCATGTTTATCTGTCCAATATGTAAAATTATCTGTTGAAAATACTTCAGCTAATTTATTTTCTCTATATGAAGATCCTGTTTTATCTTTTTCCCTTATAGGAATCATTGCTCCATCAATTTCTAAGTAAAAAATATTATTTTTTATAGATTCAGGCAATACAAGAGTTCTAGAAGATAATTTTTGCCATATTTCTGCAGATTTTTTGACATCATTATCAAAAACAATTTTACCAATAGTATTAGTAATTTTCCTCATAGTATCATCATTAATGACGATGTTAGTTCTTTCTTGTAGATTCTTTTGAGCCTCTTCGTAAGACTCACACCTTGTTGACTCCTTAGCTATCTCCAGCATAGCTCTTATAGTGACTTTAAATGGTAAGCGATTAACGCCTAAAGCCTCGTCTAAGGGGAAAATGTAACCTTTAATCCCTAAAGCGGCAAGTCTCGCTTTGTCCTCAGGCGATGCCGGTTTTAAGGCCATCCTTTCATAAGGGATCCTACCAATAAGAGACATTATTGACGTTTTATACCGACTAAGATTCCTCAGTATCACTCCTTGTTGTCTGTATTCTTTTTTTTTATCAATTATAATTGAAGGTTCAGCCCCTAAATTAGCCATTTCAGCTATTAAGGCTTTAAGATCAACCTCATTTAGGCTCCTGCGCAGGTCAACCATCATTTCCTCAATTACATTGATAGTTGGAAAATTTTCAGGCTGCGCGGTCAACGCCTGAAATTTGTCACAATGTTCTGTTAAGATCTTAAAGTGGTCCGCAAGCTGGGCTATACGAGATGACGACTTATTTCTGTCATAAAGTTCTCTAACCGCCCGACATAAGTCGTTAGAGTTCTCTAAAGCGCGCTGAGCTTCATTGAGACCAATTTTAGACTCCATAGGTAAGCGCCCTCTATCCTGGAAAAAATTCAGTCAGAAGAATTATACCAGAAAAAATACAAAAATACTCTCTTTTTTTATCTATCCTTTTGCTCGGTGGGTCTTGACATTTCTTTTAAAATGTGTTATAATATCTATTTTAACGTCAGTTTATCGGCGGAAGACTCAAGTATTCTGTCTCAACTGTTATAATATCTACTTACCCTAGAGCCAAATACTTTTCGAGAGCCTGGAAATATTTTTTTCACCCTGTTGGCCCTGACCTCACGAACCGAGGCGCCGCTGACAGACCCCGACAGTTTAGACCCGGCCAGACTCAGGCGCGTTTTAGGACGCGTCAGGCCTTTCTCCAGAGCGATAAAAAGGAGGCCCCTCATGAAAAACCGGCGTCTTTGGGCTGAAGAGGCCCAGCCATTTGAGTTGACTCCCCTGGGCCAGGAGATTAAGGATGACCTGACCGAGGAGTTGTTTTTTCTGGACGAAGAAAAGAGACCGGAAGATTTAAACCATCGGGAGCCAGAGGAGCTCAGCGAGCTGGTCACTCTTTGGGCTGACCAGCGGACAGACCAGTTGGGCGAGAGCCTCGACGGGCCCCTCAAGCTAATCAGCCCTTCAGACGACCCCCAAACTATTGACCCCTTTAAACTTTACCTCAGGGACATGGCCCACCATGACCTCTTGACGCGCGAAGAGGAAGTTAACTTGGCCAAACGGATTGAGTTTGGGGAAAGAGAGGCCCTGATCGCCATAATCCAGACCAAGCCTGGCCGGGAAAGCCTCGTTGAGCTGCGCCAGAGCCTGGAGAGCGAGGCTAGGGAGGCCCTAGAAAAAGAGCTCCCGCAGGCCGGCGTGACGGCTAAATCAACCCTGGAGCCGCCCCAGGCCGCGGTTTTTCTGATCTCTATGGAAAATCAACTGCGCAAGCGCGATATCTACTTGAAAAAAAACCAGGCGGAAATGGCCCAGGCCGAGCCTGACCGCCTAAAGGCCATGACGGCCCGGCTGGAGCGCTTTGACGCCGAAATAGGTCGATTGGGCCTGGAGCTATGGCTGAACGTCGATCTCCGCCAGAGCCTTTTGAGCCGTTTTCAGGATTGGCGTCTTCAGCTCACCGAACCCCTGGGCCAGCCGGACTTAAACGGCCCAGCTCGTCCGACCAGGGGGCAGAAAAAGGAACTGACCCGCTTACCGGCGGGCGACCCCGAGTCCCAGGCCCGGAAACAGGAGAGCTCCCGAGCGCGGCTGTCCCCAGAGGATCGCGGCGAGGCCCTTAAAAGGATCGAACGCTTTTTAGCCATCGCCAAAAACGCCCGCCAGAGCCTGGTCGAGGCCAATTTGCGGCTGGTGGTTTCTATAGCGAATAAGTACGCCCACTCCAAGCTGGAGCTTTTGGACCTGATCCAGGAAGGCAACATCGGTCTCATCCGGGCGGTGGAAAAATTCGACTATCGGAAGGGCAACAGATTTTCCACCTACGCCACTTGGTGGATCCGCCAGGCCATCACCCGAGCCATCGCTGACCAGTCCAGAACCATCCGACTCCCGGTCCATCTGAATGAAACCATCAACAAACTGGTCCGGGCCACGAAGAGCTTAACCCATGAGTTGGGTCGCCAGCCGTCAGAGGAGGAAATCGCCGCCAAAGCCGCCCTGCCCTCCCGCCGGGTGGCTCAGGCCCTGAAAAGCTTCGGCGACACGGTCTCCTTAAACACCCCCCTTGGCGACGATGGAGAGACGAGCCTGGGCGACACCCTGCCCGACCAGAACGCCATCCACCCGGAGAGCGCGGCCATTCATAGCGACCTCAAAGACAGAATCCGCCAGGCTCTGGGCTCCTTGACCTCTCGGGAGGCCGAGGTTCTGCGCCTGCGGTATGGGATCGATAAACCCAAGGAGTATACCCTGGAGGAAGTGGGTTACATTTTCAACGTGACCCGGGAGAGGATCCGCCAGATCGAGATCAAGGCCCTTAACAAACTGCGACACATCAAAAGAAGCCAAGCCTTAAGGCCCTTCATTTGAGGGCGAAGCCTAAAACCGGGTTAACCCCAACGTGGCCTCGGCTGGCTGTCCAGCCGGGGCCTTTTAATTTTCCCTAGAAGCTTGTCGGATTAAACAGTTAAGAGTTGATTTTTATAGATTTTTCACGGCTCTTCGTAAAAATAAACTGGTTAGAGCTTTCCACCTCTTTTAATCCGACAGGCTTCTTTTCTTAATGAATTATTGCCTCATAAAAAATTTACCGGCGGGCGGAATTGACCATCCCCGAACTTGGGGCAGACGAGGATAAAACGAGATTGACCAACCGGCTGGAGACAAGGGAAAGCCCGGACAGGCTCAAGACCAAACCCGATCGGAAGAGCCCGCTAGGCCGGCCCAGGAAAAAGAGCTCGCTCAGACCGCGACTCTGTTGGCCGACCTGGCTAATCTGTTGCGCGAGCGTGAGCTCTACCTGAAAGAAAACCAGGCGGAAATGGGCTCGACCGAGCCAGAGCCCCCTCGCTGGCCTTGACCGCCCAGCTGACGGATTTTGAGGCTGAGATAGGTCAATTGGGCCTGAAGCTCTTTCTACGCCAGAGACAGCATGAGAACTTTCGGGCTTGGGTTCTTCAGCTCATCGCGACCGAGAGCCTGTCAGACTTATACAACCTAACTCCCCCGGCCTAGGACCAGGAAAATTCGCCAGCCAGCTGACCGAAAGGCCAAAGCGAGCCCCAAAACCGGGAGTTGGAGAGCTCTCGCCATTTTCTATCCCCTGAAGAGCCCAAAGAGGAGCTAAAAAAAGGGGCGAGAGCTATTTAACCCCCGCCAAGAACGTCAACCAGCGACTGAGCCTGACCAAATCGTATCTGGTGATTTTTTTGGCGCATAAACAAGCCATCGCCAAGCTGAGGCTCTTGGGCTTGAGCCAGGCCCTCAATCAAGCCATCATTGACCAGTCCGGGACCAGTCCACTCCCGGATTTCCTGACCGAGCCTCTCAACCAACGGAACGAGGTCGCCAAACGCTTAGCCCGACGGCTAGGCTTAACCCTGCCGCAGGGTCACCCGCCGCAAGTGCCAGAAATCGCCATTGAGGCCGCTCTACCCCCCAGCCAGGAGAGTCAGGCCTTAAAAAAATCCTCCCTGCGACATCGGGGAGACGAGTCAAGCCACCCCCCCGCAAGAGAAAGTGACCAGAAAAAATGACCTCAACCCCGATCTCAAAAACAGAATCCGCCAGGCTCTAGATTTCTTACCATGAAACTCAGGGTGTGTCATTCTTTACAAAAGGCATAAACCACCCCCTTCGTCATTATAAAGGGCATTTAAATCAGTATATTCATTAAATTTACAGCACTATTTGAACTAACTGAGCATTTTTAATAAGACGCGCCGTATCACACGGTTGCCCCCAGGGACCTACCGTTTATTTGGGAGCGGCTGGTCCTTCCTCCTTTCCACTACCGCGCGGGTAGTTGTATTTTTCTAAGGCCCTAATCCAACGAGTGGCGTTCCGCTTGACCATCAGTTCCTAATAGTTAACTGTATGGTCCTTGTAAGGCTCCCCATTTTTTAATAGCGCGAAGGCTATTCTAAGGATTTTATGCGCCACCGCCACAATAGCCCGTTTGTGTCCCCGGATAATCACTAGGCTTTTATACTTGGCGTGGAACATACATTTCGTTTTCACAGCCGCGTGGCTCGCCTCGCGCAAAATACGACGAACCCAACGGTTGCCTTTTCTCGTCTTCCGCTTTTCTTCTTGCCGGCGGACTCATTGTCGCCAGGACAAAGACCGGCCCAGGAGGCTAATCGTTCAGGAGACCTGAACACTTCCATGTCTGGGCCTATTTCCACAAGGAGTATCGCCGCCGCTACTCTGTCCAGGCCTGGTATCGTTTCGAGAATATCAAGAGCCTTGTTATATGGCCTCAGACTTTCGAAGAGACGCTCATCCAGCCTGGAAATTTTGTTTTCCAGGTAACTGTTGGAATCTTGCATTTCCCTCAATAAATAGCGACGATCCTCAAATAATTCACCGTCTAGAGCCAAAAGTAGCTCCTCACGGCTGGCTTTCAGATGGGCGCCGGCCAAGCTCAAAGATTCTTCAGGAGTTCCGCCATTAATAAGGCAGTCCGTCATTCTCCTGGCGGCTTGACCTTGAAGGTCACTAACCTCAGCTCCTAACCGGACACCAGGTTCAGCCAAGATTTTGGCCATCCGATTTTTCTCGCTGGCCAACATGCCGACAACTTTTTGCCTCTGGTGGGCGATGGCTCGCAAGTCTTAAAATTCCGGCGATGGAACGAAGCTTGGCTTTAAAAGCCCGGCTCGAGCTAGGTGGGCTAACCTAAGGCTGTCTTGATTGTCTGTTTTTCGGCCTGGAACACCTTTAATGCGACAGGCGTTGACCACAAGTTGGAATAACGCCGCGCTGATAAAGGACCCGATAAGGGCTGGACCAGTACACGCTTGCGCTCTCCATGGCCACACAATCTGGACGCGGACTCGCGCCCCACTCAGCCATTACGCGCAGATCCTTTCTGAACCCTTTGCGCTCCCTGAATTCAGGGTAGACATTTCCATCAGAACCTACAATCATAGCGCGGACGCTCACTTGATTTTGATGGATGTCCAGCCCGATGACATTCCCAGAGTAGAGATGGCTAACGCGCAATAAGAACACCCCCTTTCGTCGTGAAGTAGCGACAACGGGTGTCCGCTTAATGGTCCTCTCCTCCATCATACATGGCTCTGAAGCCCAATACCTTGGAGGTGGTCTTCTTACCGCGCGGCCTTAAATGAGCCAATCCGGGGTTCGGTTAAGCGGAGAGAGCAATTTATCGCTCGAATTAGGGAAAAACCCCTTCCAAAAATTATCACGCCCTAAGACCCGTTATCAGGTCTTATAATGGGACTAAACATCAATAAAAGTCAATATTAAAAAGTAAAGTTCGAATTTGAGGAGAGTGGGATCGAGCTGAGTTTCATGACACGGGGGTGAGGGCGCCCCCTAATGAGCATTTTTCGTGGGTGAACGGTTACTAATTATTTCCCCTCGAAGATTCGGAGGCTTTCCCTTTGGCCCTGCTTAGAACACCCCCAGACCCTGGCGCAGAATGATGGGGTCGTCATCAATCAGGGAGACCAGAGTGGAGGGTTGGCCAGGAACAGGCCCCCCGTCAATGACCGCGTCCAACTGGCCCCCAAAGAGGTCGACCACTTCCTGAGCCGCGGTGGGGGTAGGCTGGTCGGCCAGGCGGGCCGAGGTGTTAATTAGCGGTCGGCCCAAAGCCTGGACCAGACTCAGGGCGATGGGATGGCCCGGCACGCGCAACCCGCACTCGCGCCTTTTGGTGAGCATGATCTGAGGCATCTGGCGGCTACCGGGTAGCACAAAGGTAAAAGGCCCCGGCAGAAGGCGCTTCATGGTCCGATAGGCGTAGTCAGAAACCCGGGCGTACTCGGCGATGTGCTTGAGGTCGGCGCAGATGACGCTGAAGGGGACTTTGTGGTCTCGCTTCTTGAGGCGATAGATCTTCTCAATAGCCTTTTTTTGGCTCAGATCGCAGCCCAGGCCATACTGAGTGTCCGTGGGATAGGCTATGACCCCGCCGTTTTCCAAGATCTCAACCACTCTTTTGATGAGCCGCCCCTGGGGGTTTTCTGGATTGATCGAAATAATCACCAACCGCTTCCTAAAAAAAAAATCCCCCGGACCATCCGCTGGCCACGCCGGGAGGGTCTGAGGGGCGCGAGGCTTGAGCTAATTTAGTAAAATTAAAAAAAAACAGGGGCCTTGGCCCTGAAAAAACCTCAGCCCTGGCCAAGCCAGAGCTCTTCCTCCCCCTGACGGGGCCTTGGTTACAAAACCCGAACCTGATTGCGGCCAGCCTCCTTGGCCAGATAAAGGGCCTGATCAGCCCGGGCGACGAAATCCTCCTCCGAATCCCCGGGCTGGCGCTGAGTCAGCCCGCAACTGATGGAGACCTTAATGGGTTTACCTCGAAAGGTGATCGCGGTGCTCTCCACCTGGCCGCGGATGGTCTCGGCCAAGGCCAGGGTTTCCTCCCGCCCCAGACCCGGGCACAGGAGCAGAAACTCCTCTCCCCCGAAGCGGACAGCCATATAATTTTCCCCAGCGTTGGACTTGATGATCTTGGCGCACAAAGCCAGGACCTTGTCGCCAATATTGTGCCCCCAGGTGTCGTTGATGGCTTTGAAACGGTCCAGGTCAAAGATGATGACACTCAAAACCAGATCATCCCCACCCTCGGCCAGGATATGGGAAAGACGCCGGCCAAAGTAACGACGGTTGAAAAGCTGGGTCAGCTCATCAATGTTGGCCAGACGGGCCTGATCTTTCAGCTCACTGGTCAACGAGGCGATCAGCTGCCGGGTCTTCTCCATATGGGAGGCCAAATCGCTCTGGCTGGAGAGGGCCGAGACCGTCTCATCCAGGAGGTTATCGACCAGGAGTTTTAAATTCTGTTCCCCAGGCTGGGCCAGATTGATCTGATTAACAGTCTCGGTCAGGATGTCCCTGAAACGAAATGTGTCATCAAGGGTGGCCCCTAGATTCTTGTGAATGGCTTCGGAGATGTGACTTAAGCGCTCCGAGACCTTTTCGACGCTGGCGAACTGAAACTCCTCGGGCTGGTAAAAGTCGCGGAAAAGCTCTTCGGAGATGTCCGGGCTGAAACGGCAGTTGTTGGCCAAAAGATCATCTATCTTTTTGCCCAGATCTGGTTTGAGCAATAGGAAATAGTCGTAAAAGATCCGATAATTATCCGGGGTCAAAGGAATCTTGCGACGGGCCAAGAAAGGGAGAATCTTCTTGGCCATCTCATATGTGGCCTCCACCAGGTTGTCAAAATCCTGATTTCCAACTGGGGGCTTGTCAGTGGGTTTTTTGTCGCTCTCTTCTATGAGGATTTGAGGCATAGCGCGCGTTCCTGAAATCAGACCAAATTCAACTTGAGCCTCAAAAGCCAATTAGCCACCACCAGGATAAATTGTCCTAACAGGTTGGGCCAGAAACACGCGTTGAAAGGCTCTGGAGTGGGTTTTAGGCCACGAGTCAATTAGTTAGTCAAACTAGTCTGAGAAATCAATCGGGCCCCCTAACGGGTCAGGCCCCGAACTCCCGCCTTAAAAAAAACTTTATTCTTTTATTAGAAAGCGTTAAGAGCCTAAAAACCAAAACGGGCTCGCCGCCTAAAGTCTTCTAAGCTCGCCACCTTACCGAATAATGTTAAATATCATCATAAGCCACTTGATTTGTCAAGAAAAATTTTACCAACCCCTGAGCGACAGACGCCGCGGTTGGCTCAAAAGGACAACATTAAGCCTGATTTTAGTCAATATAGGTTAACTAAACATTAATTTACTAATTCCTGGGTCGACTTGTCAAGAAAATATTACATTTTTTCCAGATCCGCCTCGACCCAAGCGCGGGCGAGCCAGCGGAGACAAAGCCAGACCTGGGCTCAATTTGGGCCAATTGCCCCACTAAACCCTAAACAACTTAATTCTTGCCAATTAAACCCCAGCCAGGCCCAAACCAAGCTCATGACCCCTCATGCCCAGCCCCGACGCCAGAGCTAGGCGATCAGTTGAAACGTTGATTATTCGACCCGGACTGGCCAGCGGACAAGTACAGCTCCCGCAGCTCCCGATCAAAATCCTCCAGGCTCTTGAACTGACGGTAGACGCTGGCGAAGCGAACATAGGCCACGGGGTCGGTCTGCCGCAGGAACTCCACCACCTTCTCGCCAATCTCCGAGGTGGGGATTTCCTTATAATTGCCTTCCTGGAACTGCCGCTCCAGCTGGTCAATGAACGCGTCGATCTCATCGACCGCCACTGGCCGCTTTTGAGTGGCCATGATCATGCCCCGACGAAGCTTTTCGCGGTTATAGGCCTCCCGGCGGCCATCCTTCTTGACAAGCAGGGGAATCTGCTCCTCAACCTTTTCGTAGGTGGTGAAGCGGCGACCGCAGATCAGGCATTCCCGCCGGCGACGGATGGCCAAAGAGTCCCGGGTGAGCCTGGAGTCGATGACCTTGTTTTCGAGTTCACCACAAAAGGGGCACTTCATCGTTTCACTCCCACTGGGCGAGCCCAGCTATAATAGAGATTGTTCGGAAATAATCAGGCGCTCGAAAATAATTATACTGAATTATTTCAAAGAATCAACAATTATTTTTAGGTCCTCACGGATAATTAATGGCCCTTGACTTAATTTTAAGCCCATATTAGTTGGCCCCTCCTGGAATTATACAATCCACTCCGCCATTTTTAAAGTAATTTTCGAACCTTAGATAAAATAAATCTTCTGATAAAATAATAAAAATTAAATTTTTCCTTGACTTGTTCAAAGTAAATTTTAAGCATATAATTACATAAAATAAATATAATTAGATACATGTAAAGAGCTAAGACTTCCTAAAACTCAATATATACCAGAGCCTAGCCCTCCTCACCCGTTCTGATAGCCGACCGCTTAACCTGATGAGCCAGACGACCCAACCAGAGTCTGAGGCGAGGCTCTTTAAAAAAATTTTACTTCTTTCCCCAGGTTACCTCAAAAGATCCGGCCTCAGGCCGCCAGTTATCCGTCGAAACGGTGGCTTTAGACCAGGAAATAGTCAAAATTTGGCCCAGTTATACCCCAGAGAGAGAATTGCCCGAGCGCCCCCAGACCTTTTTAGTCAATTTCCGGGGCAAGCTTGTCCTGAGAGCCCTGAAAAATTTTGATCTGTCGAGTCGCGGGAGGGAACGTTCTTTCGAACGTCCCCCCGCCAAGATCCTCTCAGGCGGAATCACCGCGCGAGGCTCATCCCTGGATACTAACACTGACCTATACTGAGTTATTTTAGTGGATCAGAGGCGTGGAAACGCGCCACGGATTGGTTACCTGTCCGCGTTAAATCGCTTGCCCCAGCTGAAGGCCAACGCGCTGACCTCTCTTCCTTTTGTCACCCCAAATCCGGCTCTGAGTCTGGGGAATGTTAGAATCGACGCTCTCTCTCCCGAGTAACCCCCTTCCCTCCTCGGCCGCCACCTCCAGCCAAATGGCTTTAGTTGTTCGACCGCGTCCTCGGAGCTCTGAGGTTATCCGACTTCTTCGACCCGTAAGCGCGGGGATTACGCTTTTGGCTTCCCGCCGCCGTCCCCAAAGGCCACGACCCCTTCAAGGAGAGGCTCGGAGATCTCGCCGCTTCCGTCAGAAAAGTTTCCATCAGGCCAAGTTCTCTGACGCCGCGGGGTCTTTGAGCAACTCATGATATCGCCGCTCAGAGTGTGGCCTTCCGCTTATTGCGACAGCGTTGGCGCCTTGATTGAATAATTTTCGTCGCTCAATCAGCTGGCCTAATCTTCCACTTCTAACGCTTCAAAGCCCCCCTCGCGGAAGACCTCACCTAGCTCGTGGTGGTCAAGGTGGCTCACTACTCTTTACATTGGATGGACTTGACTCTCGCCTCCCCTCTTTTAGAGGAAGAAAAGATACTCACCCTCAACTTTTACGCGGCTTTGGCAGCCGCAACCATAAATTTATATTAATAATATATTAACTTTGTTAACAACCTATAATTATTACTACATTGGTAATTGGCTAAATAGGCTTGTGTCTTGAGCTCTGACTGAGTCCATTATTGACTGATCATCTATAATCATAACACTAAAGATATATTTATAGAAAATTACACAATATACATTTTTTTATCAATTTAAAAGAAAATTAATAAAATTGAAATTAGGTTTATCATCTTTTTATTGTATGTTTTTCTTATTTTTTATTATAAAAAGCAAAAAAACGTAATCTTTATCCGTCTTTGGCTGGGGTCCTTCTTGTGATCCAGAGGGCTTTTACAGACCGAACACTTAAACTTGGAAGGCTCTTCCTTGCGCTTCCTGGTTACCTTCTCGCACGGCTGACCATAATGAAATTTCCCGCTTTAGCCTTCCCATTATTGTTAAACCTCGCTCAATATGTCATAATTAAGACGCCTTGGCTATATTGATTTTTCCCTTAACGAGACGCGCTTAAGCTGACCTTGAAGCCAGGGCCGCCAGACTGACAGGATTGGAATCATGCCCCTGAAAAGATTCTCTTTAGCCGATCAGACCTTCGCGGATATAATTGATAAAAACTATTTTTACGTGGATAAGACCAGATACATCTACGAGCTCTGGAAT
>JAISMU010000091.1 GCA_031276635.1 Deltaproteobacteria bacterium
AATGAGTAAATTTCTGGCCTCTTTTAACTCAACAACCGGATATTGGCCAAAAGTCAAGGTTTTACCCTTGCCTTCAAACTGATAATTGTATCGCCAAATCTTGTTTCCAGCCGGGGTAATCACCAAATACAACCCCGCGCCATCAGCGACCTTATAAAGCTTGTCCCTGGCCTTAAGGCTCTTAATCTGAAAATCTGTCAGCGCTGATAAGCTCCTGATTTTACAACGCTAAAAAAAAATGTGGTATTGATTTTTCCCTGGTCCCTTGATGCCTCGGATTATACCACAATTTAATCAGGTTTATACCCCTTTCTACGGGCTAATCCGGACTTATTTTCCCAGCCGGAGCCAAAAAAAATCCCCGAAAATCCTTGAATTTTCGGGGCTTTACTGATTAAACTTGCTGAAATTTCTAAAGCGGATTTATTTTTTCTGGTGCCGAAGGGGAGATTTGAACTCCCACGAGGTTGCCCCCACTAGACCCTGAACCTAGCGTGTCTACCATTTCCACCACTTCGGCGTCTCGACTTTAACTACAGACATTTACCCGCGCTCAAACCGAGCCATTCTAATATATGGCGATTAGATTCGGCGAGTTTAAGTTAAAAAAATTCTGTTGTCAAGATTTTTTTTCTTTGCCGCAAAAGTATTATTTTATATAAAAATTTATGAATTATTTAAAGTAATCAATAAATATTGATTTTTTTTAATTGACCGTCTTAAACCGTTAAAATTTGTGGCTAACGGAAATTGAAAAAAATCTTTACCTTCATTATGATAGACATACAAAGACCACGCCCCACTGTCCAGGAACGCGACTGAGCCGCCAGGCCTTGGAGGGAACAAGATTTTAGCTCTTTGGCCTGGGGTTATTTAGTTTATGTTTTTGTCATGACAAATATAATCCAGGGGAAGCGCTGATAATTTCAAAATGATTCCGGCCTTGGGGCGCGGCGTGGCGTTATGAGCGTTTTTTTTGAATGGATTTTTTTTCTGGCCTGGCCGTTCCCTTTGGCTTAACAGCCCGGCTTACTCAAGGGTTGGCTCGGTTGACCAAGTGATTTTGTATGTTGATTATTCCTGACTGGCTGTCTTGCGCGCCTCTGGGCCGAACAGTCATGACCATTGGGGTTTTTGACGGGATCCATCTGGGGCACCAGTTCTTGATCCAACGGGTCATAGATCGGGCCAAAGCTCTGGGCGCGACTTCGTTGGTCCTGACTTTTGAGCCCCATCCTTTAGTCGTCTTGTCCCCCGCCGGGGCTCCGGAGATCCTGACTACCTTTGACCGTAAAGCCGAGATTTTGGGTGAGCTTGGTCTGGAGGCCCTGGGGCTGCTGCGCTTTGACCAAACCTTGAGCGACATGAGAGCGCTGGATTTCCTGAACCAGGTCATCGCCGCTCGGCTGAAGCTCTTGGAAATTCATATTGGCCCAGATTTTCGCTTTGGCCGGGGGGCCGAGGGTCATATGGCCACCCTTAGGGACTGGGGTCGCCAGCTAGACCCCCCGGTTAAGGCCCGATCAATTCAGCAGATCAAGGGCCCCCGGGAGGAGACTTACTCCAGCTCCCACATCCGAGGGTTAATAAAGGTCGGCCTGGTTGAGGAAGCGGCGGGTATTTTAGGGCGAACCTATAGGATTTCCGGAGTGGTTGAGACCGGTCAGGCTCGCGGGCGCCTGTTGGGTTACCCCACCGCCAATCTGGGTCAGGTCCCCCAGCTGATTCCCGGGCCGGGGGTTTACGCGACCCGGGTCATTTTGGGGGCTTTGACTTTTCACGGGATGACCAGCGTGGGCTACAACCCGACTTTCAGCTCGCGTATTTTAACCGTGGAAACCTATATCTTTGATTTTTCCGAGGATTGTTACGGAGAAAAGCTGGAAGTGGAGTTTGTGGCCCGTTTGCGGGGCGTTATTCGTTTTGACTCAGCCGAGAGCCTGGTTCGTCAGTTGGGCGAGGATGAAAAAATGGCTCGGGCTCTTTTGGCGGCGGCTCCGGTCGCCTGAGAAAGTCATTATTTCTGGCTGGCCAGCTGGGCCTGGAGGCGGCTCTGGGCCTCCAGGGGCTCCAGATTCTCAATCAGGACTGTTTTGTGGCGACTGGCCTGGCCCGAGACTATTTTAACCTGGCTGGCGGGCCAATCCAGCAGGCGGGCCAGAAATTTGATCAGGGCCTCGTTGGCCGCCCCCTCCACTGGGGGGGCGGTTAGAGCGATTTTCAGCTCTTCGCCCAAAAGGCCCAGGAGGCGGTTTTGGGCGGAGCGGGGGGCGACTTTGACTTTCAGGCGAGTGGAGCCCACGATTTGGTGACCTTGGCTCTGGTTACAGGCCGACCGCCGAGCTGATATACCAGAGCTTGATAGCTCCTTGGAGGTTTATGAGGACAAATTTGGTCACCAGGAAGATGGCCAAGGCGGCCACCACGGCTCGGACATCCATTTTGGCCGGGCCTCGACTGGAAAACATGCCCCGCAGGGGAGCCAGAAGTGGCTCGGTCAGGGCGTAGACCATCATAACCACAGGGTTATAGGGTGAGGGATCGACCATGGACATGACGACCCTCGCGATCATCAACATAAATATGAACCAGGCGAGGGAAATCACTACGCTCAATAAACAAAAAATAAAAATTGGGGTTATTGAGGTGAAAGATAACCCCAAGCCCAGGTGAGTGAGGGCATTTTTTAAAAAGTCGGCCAGAAAATGGAGGAACACCAACAGAATGATGGGGGAGCAATCCAGGCCGCCCAGGGTCAGGGGACAGATTTTTCTGGTCATCGTGATAGCCGGGTCAACCACCCGGTTAAGATAACTCATCAGGGGGGTGTGGGGATTGGGGTTGAACCAGGAAATAATGTATTTGATGATGACCACCCAGATATAGGCGTTTATCAGCCACCAGACCAGGTTGGACATGGTGATTAAAAAGCTAGAGCTTTTGGGAACGAGGTCCAAAGGTAACAAGGCGTCCTCCAAAAATCGCCTAAGCCGCCGGGCTCAGGCGGTCAGCTAACCCCGGCTGACAGGCAGTCATGAATATGAATGACCCCGACTGGCTCGCCGGTCGGGGCAACCACAAACGCGTTGGTTATTTCTTTTTGGCGCATTACAGCCAAGGCTTTGGCCACCATGGTCTGGGGCTCAAAGGAGATAGGATTGGCGGTCATGACCGATTTGGTCGGGTTGGCCAGGAGAGTGGGGCCCATGTGCCTTCGGAGATCGCCATCGGTGATGATGCCCACCAGCCGACCGTCTGCCACCACGCCCAGGCAGCCCAAGCGTTTGCCGGTCATGGTCATCAGGGCCTGAGACATGGGCTCCTCTGGGCCGGCCAAGGGCATGGCCTCGCCAGTGTGCATGATGTCGGCCACTGACTGCAGGCGGTTACCGATCTGGCCGCGGGGATGATATTGTCGAAAATCCTCCACCGTAAAGCCTCGGGCCGATAACAGCCCCATGGCCAAAGCGTCGCCCAGGGCCAGCATCATAGTGGTGGAGGTGGTGGGGGCGAAGGGTAGGGGGCCGGCTTCGGCGAGCCGCGGCAGAGGAATGACGATTTCTGAGTAACGGCCCAAGAGGCTTTGGGGGTTTTGGGTCACGCCAATGACCGGCAGGCTCTGACGGGCGCAGTGCTCCAGGAGGGTGGCCAGCTCGGCGGACTCGCCGGAATTGGAAAAGGCCAGCAGGACATCCCGTTTGGGCTCCAGCATGCCCAGGTCCCCGTGCCCGGCCTCGGCTGGGTGAATGAAAAAAGCCGGGCTGCCGGTGGAGGATAAGGTGGCGGCCACCTTTTTGGCGATGTGTCCGCTTTTGCCAATGCCGGTGGCCACGACTCGGCCCTGGGCGCCCAGGATCAGCTCCATGGCCCGGTTAAAGTCCTCACCCAGGCTCTGGGCCAGGGCCTCCAGGCTTCTGGCTTCCTGTAAGATCAGGCTTTGGGCCGCGGGGATGTGATTGACAGAGGTCATTTAGAGCTTGAAACCTAAAAGAATTTTGGTTAAATATAGTAACCAGTTTCTTTATTGTCAAGGCTCAATTTTAGCGTGGCCACAATTTTAAGACTCGATTTTTTAGTATTTTACAATATTCCTTTTTATATGGTTGTATTATATAATTAATATTTTTAATTTTATATCTTTTTATACTATAGTACTGTCAAGCGGGGGGCTCAGAGCTCCTCTCGGTCCGTCAAAAAAAGTAAAATCCTTCCCGCTGGTTTGAGGGGACGAAGTGGCGGGAGTTCAAATCCCCTTCGGCGCCGAAATGGTCAACCTAAGCCCCGCCCGCTAACGAAAGGGGCTGGCCCGGGAGGCGGTGACTTTTCTGCCCCGCCCTTGGGCATGTTGCTGGGCTAGGCGTTTGGCCCGGCTGGCTGGGACCGCCGTTACCAACACTGGGGCGGTTCCAGGTCGGTAAACTCCTAGCTCAATGGCCGCCGCTTGGCTCAGGTCAATGACGCGGCCAACAATGAAAGGCCCGCGGTCGTTAATCCGCAGGAACATCTTTTTGTTGTTTTTCAGGTTTTTCACCTCAACCCAGCTATGCAGGGGCAAGGTTTTGTGGGCCGCCGACAACTCATGTTTATTGAAGACCTCCCCACTGGCTGTTCGTCGACCGTGGAAGGGGTCCCCATACCAAGAGGCCAGCCCTTTTTCCTTGTAACCCTCGGAGGTGGCCAAGATATGGTATCGTTTTCCGTTTATGACATAAGATTTGCCTGATCTGGCCGGGCCAGAGGAATAGAATCCACAGGCTGAGGCCAGAAACGCCCATAGGAGCGCGGACAACATCAGAACCGTTAATTTCTTGGCCATTTCCTTTTTAGGAGAGTTGGGTTTATGGCTAAAAAATCCGTTCCCAATTTTTGGAGGCATTTAAAACTCCTCGTCGTCGCCCTCCTGGCCGGGTTGATTGCCGGGCCCCTGGTGGCTCCGGACTTGGCCTGGTCGGTGGGCAATATCAAGGTCACGCGCGGCCAGGCCAGAAAGCCCGCCGTCAATAAGTCAAAAGGAGCGCCCAAAAAGCCGACAAAAAAATCGGTTCGGGGCTCAGGAAAAAAAGGTGGCGCCAAAACCCGGGCCCGGGTTGAACAAGGCCCTGATCCGGAAAAGTTGCCTTTTCCCGAAAATGTCAAAACCCTGGCCAGATCGGGAGCCGTCTTGGTCACTGATAACCATTTAGGCCAAAGCCAGTCCATGGCTCTTTTCTCGCTTAACCCGGACAAGGCTTACGTTCCAGCCTCCATTCTCAAACTGGTCACCGCCGGGGCGGCTTTGGACTCCCTGGGCCTAGATTTCCGGTTCCAAACCAATTTTTACCTGGACCGCGACCAGAATCTGTGGGTCGTGGGCCGAGGCGATCCCTTCCTGGTGGCCGAGGAATTGTGCCTGATAATGGATAAGCTCAAACAAATTGGCTTACGCCAAGTTAAAGATGTTTATCTGGATAACTCATTCTTCCAACCAGGCCTGATACTGGATGGAAACACTTTTACCATCAACCCCTATGACGCCTACAATCTGGCCCTGGGAGTCAATTTCAACACTGTCAATTACCTTATCGACCAGAAGGGCCAAATTGTTGAATGTGACCCTTGCAGCCCCCTGACCCCGGTCACCGTGGAGTTGGCCAAGCGTAACCTCCCGAAAAAACGGAAAAAAGGCCGTTATCCCCGGGAATTTCGTCTCAATATTTCCTCCAGTCCCCAGGACGCGGAATTAAATACTGGCCAAATGTTTAAGGCTCTTTTGGAAAAATTTGGGATTCCGGTTTCTGGCCAGATTGTTTTGGGCCAAACCCTGCCGAAAAATGTCAAGCTTATCTATTCCCATAAGTCCAGCAAAACTCTCGCGGATCTGATCAAAGAGCTGCTGCGACACTCCAACAATTTCATGACCAACCAGATCTTCCTGGCCATGGGGGCCGAGAAATATGGGGCCCCGGCCACCCCGGCCAAGTCTCTGCGGGTCGTTTTGGATTTTTTAGACAAGTATGAGCTGCCAACCATAACTATGGTCGAAGGCAGCGGCCTCAGCCGTCAGAATTCCCTGACCGCCCGCCAGATGTCCAGAATTCTGGGCACCCTGGAGCCGATTAAGCACTTAATTCACGCCAGCGACGATGGCTCAGTCATCTACAAAACCGGCACCATGAGCGACATCCAGACCCTGGCGGGCTATCTGGTCCGCCCTGACCGGATTGATGAGCCCTTGTCTTTTGTGATTCTCTTAAACGGCAACTACCGGCCCGGTACCCGGGAAAAGATTTTAAAAGCCCTGAAGGCCCATTTCATCGGGCCGGAGGTTGAGCTCTCCACCAACCAGAAGAGCGCCGCCGCGGCGGTTCCCAAAAAATCGTCCGGTCCCCCACCAAAGGGCGGCGGCCTTTTCGCCCCGGCGGAGTCAGCTCTTTAAGAAGATCTCGGAAACTCGCTCAAGTCTGGCTCACAGACGACTTGAGCCCTTTTGGATAAAAGACTTTTGCGAAAATAATAACGCCAGACCCTGGCGGGCTCCCAGGGACGAAAAGTCGCCTCGGGCTCCCGCGGTCAAGTCAAATTGACCAAATATAGTCTGGCGAAGACAAAAAAATGGCCTCATTTGGAATATCCCCCAAATAATGGTCATTTTTTTTATGGCCGTCGGTCAGGGACAGAAAGTATATAAGGGAAGCGGCAATTTAGCAAGTTGTTTTTTTTCCTGTGGAGCTGAAATAATAGGCTGGATGTGACATTTAAATTGTTCAAATTTTGTTGGAGATTGGTAGGCCGCGCGGACAAATGACCCCCAAGGCCATCCTGAAGGTCAATAATTACCAGATTATTGTATTTCTAAAATATATTTAGTTGTAGTTATTTTAACTATTCGAATATTAAATTTTTGTATTCATTATAGGTGGGTCTTTAGAAAAGATGGTTAAGGCTTAAATAAGGAAGATGATAGTTGCTTTTATTGAGAGCCAGGCGATTGAGGGTTAATCTCGCTTTATGAGTGAATCTAGGCCAGCCAGATAAATTATAGTTTTTTAGTGATAATATAAGTTTATAAGCATTATATAGATGACTTATTATAATATATAGTTAATTTTAACTTTCCATCGTCCTCGGGGGACCAGTCGGGTTGAGGGCTCAACCATCATTAATAGGGAGGTCTTTTTGAGAAAAAACGAAAAAGTATTATTAATATGTATAAAGTAATTAAAAAATATAAATTTTAAATTTATTATTGCAGCAAATAAAATATATACCAAAAGTAAGGTATTTTTTAGCAATGACTTTTTCAACAAATTTTGAATTCTCTGGCCGGGCCTCTAGGGTTTCTTCCGGTTTTTCAGGCGGCTCAATTTTTTTTGCGGCAATTATAAGGTTTTCAAAGCGTTAGTTGGTCGTTTTGAGGTTTTTACATCTAATTTATTATTAATAATGTCTTTTTAATGTATTATAGATTTTAGTTAAATTGAGTTATTAATCATTTTAGCTGATTAATTTTTTTAATGTAATTTGACTTAAATGAGTAACATAATTGTGAACTTATGGGCTTGATCGAAGGCCAGGCCGCTGGTTTATCTCCGTTGGCCTGACCATATTTTGACGAGCGCTCCTTTGGCCGCGCCGAGCGAGGAGGCGCGGGGTGTGGGCCCTGAAAGTTAAAGGCTGGTCGCCTTCAGGCGTTGGTCATGAGTCATTTTGGAGAGTTCGGTGACCTTGGCCAGATCAACTTTCAGAGCCTGGGCCAGGCGGGTTCCATACTCTGGGTCGGCCAAGAGACAATGAGCGGCGTGGCGGAGCCGGATATTTTCGGTAACCCCATTCATGTTTCTAGTGGTGTTGTCGATCAGGATGGCTCTCTGGGCTTCAGTCATGAGGCGGTAAAGGTCGCCAGGATATTTGAAGCAGTCATCAGTGACATCGCTCTTCGGCTCGTAGCATTGCATGGCCCCCTTGAGCTCCAGCGGCGGCTCGCTTTGCTCGGGTTGCTCGGCCCACTGACCATAGCTGTTGGGCTGATAACCAGTGGTTCCCCCATAATTCCCATCCACGCGCATCATCCCATCGCGGTGGTAGCTGTGGTAACCATTTTTGGGGGCGTTGACGGGAATAAGATGGTGGTTGACCCCCAGGCGATAACGCTGGGCGTCGCCATAGGAGAAAAGACGTCCTTGCAGTAGTTTGTCCGGGGAGAGGCCAATGCCGGGCACGATGTGGGCCGGGTTAAAGGCTGACTGCTCCACATCGGCGAAATAATTCTCCGGGTTGCGGTTCAACTCCAAAACCCCGACCTCAATTTTCGGGAACTCGCTGTGTCGCCAGATCTTGGTGATGTCGAAAGGATTTTCATAGTGCTTGTTGGCCTGTTCCTCGGTCATGACCTGGATAGCCAGGTTCCAGCGCGGAAAATCCCCTCGGGCGATGGCCTCAAACAGGTCTCGCTGGTGGCTTTCTCGGTCATTGGCGACGATGGCGGCCGCTTCCGCGTCGGTCAGATTTTTGATGCCCTGCTGAGTGGTCAGGTGAAATTTGACCCAAATCCTCTCGTTCTTGGCGTTAATCAGGCTATAGGTGTGGCTGCCGAAGCCGTGCATATGGCGATAAGAGGCCGGGATGCCCCGATCGCTCATGGTGATGGTAACCTGGTGCAGGGCCTCGGGCAACATCGACCAGAAGTCCCAGTTGTTTTGGGCGGAGCGGAGGTTGGTTTTGGGGTCGCGCTTGACCGCGTGATTGAGGTCTGGGAAACGCAACGGATCGCGCAGAAAGAAGACCGGGGTGTTGTTGCCGACCAGATCCCAGTTGCCATCCTCGGTGTAGAATTTCATGGCGAAACCGCGGATGTCGCGCTCGGCGTCAGCGGCCCCCCGCTCGCCGGCCACGGTGGAGAACCGGACGAAGACCTCGGTTTTCTTTCCCACTTGGGCGAAGATTTTGGCCTTGGTGTATTTGGTGATGTCGTGAGTTACGGTGAAAGTCCCGAAAGCTCCAGAGCCTTTGGCGTGCATCCGGCGCTCGGGAATGACCTCGCGATCAAAATGGGCCAGCTTCTCAATGAGCCAGGGGTTCTGAAGGGTCATTGGGCCTCTCTCGCCAGCGGTCATTGAGTTGGTGTTGTCCGCCACTGGGGCTCCGGCGGCGTTGGTCAACTTTTTGTCCTTATCCATGCCGAAAATTTCTCCTTGGTTTTTTGAGACGGTTAGCTAGCTCAAGTGACTCCGCGCTAGCGAGGTTGGAAAACAAAAATAAACATTCGTTAGCCAAATGAGTGAGATAAAAATTTATTCAGTTAAAAATATAGCATTTTAAACCAGTTAAAAACATATTTTAGAGTCGAACCTCGGGGCCAGAGCCGGGGCGTCAACTTTGGAAAAAAATATGAGGAAATATTTTTTTAAGATACCATAAACCCTGGGGAAAGGAAAACCATATATTAGCTTTATTATTTTTAAATTTATAATAATATAATATATAATAATAAATATATTAATAGTTATTTAAGCTTAGTTTTTGCCCGGATTTAAAATTGAGCTCGACCGTGCTAAACTGGTCGGGTAAGCTGTTGGCTTATTAAGAACAATTTGGCGTCGCTTGGTCTGGCCTTTACGTTGGCTGAAAAAACGGAATTTTGGTCAACAGACGCGAGGGAATCGTTTTTTTGGAAAATATTTTTAGCGCTTTTTTAGATATAAGATTATTCTTATAAAACCTTATTAAGTTATATTTTGTTTTTTTGAGTTATTGAGATGGTCAGGAGCTTTAGTGTATGCCCAAAAGTAAAAATTCAACGCGGGTTGAGTCGAGGAAATCCGACTCTGAGGCCAAAAAGAAGGCAAATAGCTCCCTGGCTATCCGGGTCGTGGCCATAACCCCGGCTAAACGCGTGAAGGCTGAGGTCCCGGCCACCCATGTCCAGGCTGAGGTTCCGGCCAAAAGGGTCAAAGCCCAGGTTCCCGCGACCCATGTCCAGGCCGAGGTCCCGGCCAAGAGGGCCAAAGCCCAGACGCCCGCGACTCACGCCCAGGCTGAGGTCCCGGCCACCCACATCCAGGCCGCGGTTCCGGCTAAAAGGGCCAAGATTCAGACGCCGGCGACCCATGTGAAGGCTGAGGTCCCGGCTACCCATATCCAGGCCACGGTTCCAGCCAAAAGGGCCAAGGCTCAGACACCGGCAACCCATGAAAAAGCCGAGGTCCCGTCTACCCATATCCAGGCCGAGGTTCCGGCCAAAAGGGTTAAAGCCCAGGTTCCCGCCACCCGGGTCAAGGCTCAAACTCCGGCCTTAACCAGCCAGACTCCCGACGAATAGGCCAAGTAGGAAAAATTTTTCCTTATTGGCCGCTCCCGCGCCGGAAGAGCCGCGAGCCTAGCTGGCCCAAAAGATGGCTCCAGCTGGGATCTGGTCCTCGGTGGGCCAAAGATAACCGGTCGCCAGGCGCGGAATCAGGGGTTGCCGGCTTCCTGAGGCCAAAGGAGCCCAGTTCTCCCCATTAGGCCTTTAAGAGGTCGATTTTGTGGGAATGGTCAGAAGCCGGTCAGCCCCGGTCTTGAGAATGACCAGGGCCTCGGAGGTCAGGCGCGGCTGGCCACTGACGAACGACGAACCTGGACCGGCCCTGTGCCCAGGTGTTTGCTCTTGAGGCCCCCGAGCGCGACCTCCACCGAGAACTGGCCGTCGGGGCGTCTTGACGGCTTTCAGCAAATCTGAGGCTA
>JAISMU010000119.1 GCA_031276635.1 Deltaproteobacteria bacterium
AAAGCCAGCGATCCAGTGGCCCGCTTGTTTCCGCTGGCTAGACAGGTAATGTTTAAAAATAATTAGTTTAACTTAAAACATTATAATATATTGTAATAAAATAAGAAATTCGACTTAAATTTAGGACTGTTTTTTTATTTAGCAAAAACATAGTAATTACAGAAGATAGACATTTATAATTAGATTTTGAGTTACCTGATGATGCTTCTATAGATGATGTAAACATTGATATAATAATAATACACTTTATTCAAAAAATTAGAAACTCAAATATACTATATTTTTTTTGTAATAATTAAAAAATTCCTGCTTTTACTGCTGATTCTGGAGATATTCAGAGGAAAATATTATATAAGTTG
The DNA here is from genome assembly GCA_031276635.1 of Deltaproteobacteria bacterium. GTDB lineage: Bacteria > Desulfobacterota > Desulfarculia > Adiutricales > Adiutricaceae > JAIROO01. Next base: position 360 of record JAISMU010000119.1, read on the forward strand.
TAATTAATAATTAGTAAATATAATATTAAAATAACTGATGATTGGATTTATTGTCTTAGAAAAGGTGGATTAAAACTACCAGCTTTAGTTGCTGCTCTTTAGCATTTCCTCTGAAAAATTTGACTCAATGTCAACTCAATTATATTATGATTATTGGAATTTTGTCATTTTTCTCAGTTGAGGCTCTGATTATGACTGAATATGTCCATGGCGGCATAGCCAAATCATGATCTAATTCCATATTGTATTGGTAATAATGCGATAAAATATATAAAAATTAATTAGTAATTGATAAAGAGTATTCTTTTAGAATTGATTAATATATAGAGCGCCGGCTTTAGCCGGTGGGTTGTGGACTCTAAAAATTCCAAATATCTTTAACTGATAGATGATCTAAAATTTTTATATGCGTTATTAAAAAAGGATCTTTTTTTTATTATTGAGCATAAATCACAATAGTATACACTATCTAAGGGATTTAATTTGATAGTATAACCTTTGAAATGACCTGTTAAAAAAGTACAATTTGTTTTGAAATTTGGTTCTTTGCCGATTCTTTGAATATCATTTAAAAAAACAGCAAAATACGGTGTGTTTAACCAAGTAATATTATTATAAAGTAACTTATCAATAAATATTTTATCAATTCTATCTTTACTAAATATTTTTACTGATCCTAGAACAATTAAATTATCATTATTTTTAAAAATTAGATTTTGTTAATAATTTATTGTATCTAAAATTTAATTTTTTCTATTATAAATAGCTTTATTGTTCCTTCATGAACATCAATACCAATATTAGAAATTGTCAATCTCATTAATCTTTCAAATAAATTACATTTAATTTTACGTGCTATATTACTTTTACCAGAATATAAAGCGTCAAGAGTAGCTCCAATTGATTGTTAGCATGTATAAATAAAACGGTTTAAATTTTTATGAGTTATTTGATCGTTTATTACTTCCTTAATATGCAAAAGAGAATAATTAAATTCATTTTTTATTTTTTCAAAATCATGGGCTGAGATCATTAACTCGCTATTAATAGGTCTGGTTACATTAAATGGACCATCTTTTAAGTACTGATAGAGACAATAATTATTTTCATTGTGAGACACAATAATAGCCTGTAAATTTTTATCTGTATAAGCAAGATAATTTTTACAAAATTATAGTAATCCTGTAAAGTTAAAAAATTAATTTTTCTGTTGTTATTATAATTAATTGAGATAATTTTATCTTATAGATTCTCTTTTCTTAGCATTATTTTTATCAAATTCTATCCATTTTTCAATTGATCGAATAATAACATTATCTATACGATTTATAGCCCACAAATTATATTCTTTATTTATATCACATCCTATCCATTTTCTGGATAATTGTTCTGCAACAACCAAAGAAGTGCCAGATCCAGAAAAAGGATCTAATACTAAATCAAATTTATTGGTTGCCGCTAAAATAAGTTTTCTAAGCAATTCTTCAGGTTTTTGTGTCGGGTGCCCTGTTTTTTCAGCCATTCCATTACATATTGTTGGTATTTCCAGTATATCTTTTGGTTTTCCCCCCATCGGGTTTGGCGTCCATAGAATATTTCTACTATTACTGTTATTATATTGACTAGACTCAGCTTGAGGATGAGAAGGATATTTAAGAGTATGAGCACTATAAGAAATCCTAATAGGATCAATATTTAACTTAAAATCATTGGATTTACGTAGATGTAAAATACTTTCATGGGAACGGCCCCAATCATTGCCAAGATTAGCTTTATTTTTATAGGACCATACTAACCATTTACAATTTTTAAAAAATTTCATTGCAGGATATTTTAAATCAGCTAATATTTCACTAAAACCACAAATATAAAGTGAGCCTGTTGGCTTTAAAATTCTAGATACTTCAGCAATCCATTTGATTGACCAATTTATATAGTCTTCTTGAGAGTTAAATTTATCCCAATCAGCTTTTTTTATATTATAAGGAGGATCCGCAAATACTAAATCAATTACATTATCCTTAATATTTTTTAATAAATCAAGACTATTTTTAGTAAAAATCAAACCATTTAAATGACAATACTCTAATGAATCAATATCGATGTTATTAGATAAAAAAATATTGTTGACTAGATCTGATTTGTTAATAGAAATGGTATTATTAACTGGTGGAAAAAGGCTTAATTGTTGATATTGATGTTCAATTTTTTTGGGCATAAAGGCTTTTTTTTATCTTATTATGGGCATAAAATTTTTAAACCCAGTTCAACGTCAATCTGGACACACATCGCCGCGAGTTTAAAATAACTGAGGGATTCTCCCGCCAACTTTATTTTGATCTTATCACAAAACTTTTTTCTTTGCTAACTTGTCTTGCCCCAGTTAAAAAAACAGGGTTGAAAAATTTTTCTCATAAAAATATAAGATGACCTCGCAAAAAGTCTTTTTTTCCAGAACTATGTCCAGTAACACACTGAAATCATTATTTTTAATTCAAGCATGGTTTTCAAAACCCGGGTTTTTGCCAAGGCATCATATATTAAAAATGTTGTTATCGATCGATATAAAGACTTAAAATTACTATTATATTTATATTAATTTTATTTTTGAAAATCGAAAATTTATATGCAAATTAGACCAATAAAATGATATATTTACTTTATAAAAGCGAATCAATCGTTAAATTTTTGTAAAAACTTAGATTTAGCTTCAGGCGATCTAATTAAAAAAAACAGGGCTTTCGCGCGGGCCTGAGGCTGGAAGCCGGACCCAGGAGGGTCGCTGGCCGTCAGCCAAGGCCTGGGGTTATAAGGCTAAAGGTTTTTTAACTGAAAATCTGTTTCACCTGGGTCGATAAATCCTCAGGAATTGAGGCTGTCAATAATAGAGTTTTATGAGATAAACCCTCAAGAAGCTCACCTTTTTCATCTAAAAGAGGCGTGTCAACAATCGCCTTGATTATCTGGGCCAGTTTGACCGCTTTAAAAACCGCCTCTTTGGCCTTGGCTGTATAGGAGCTGTAATCAGGGCCGCAGACCTCAATGATCGTTTGTAGCCCTAAATTGGCCTCTTTGGATTTGTCGCGGACGATAGATAGAAACTGAGATATAAGGGAAATAGTTTCAAGTATTTCCGCGATTTTATCGCAAATATTATCTATTTCGGCTTCATATTTTTCCGACTTTTCGAAATTTTCTTTGGCCTCAGTCAGTTTTTTCGAGGCTTGGGCGCCCAAAATAGTCCCAAAAATGGCCAAAGCCGGGCCCGCGACCATAATCCCCAAAACCGCCAGGCCCCCGGTTACCCCCAGACCCCCAGCCGCCAGAGTCCCCCCGCCTAACCAGGCCAAGGTCGCGTTGGCGCTGGCGGCCCCGGTCAAGGCGGTGGCGGCCGCGCTGGTTGAGGCGGTCGCTAACAGTTTGGCCGCCCCATAGGCCCCCAAGGCGGTTAAAGCTCCCGCTCCCGCCGCTGTCCCGGCTCCTTGGCCGTGAAAGGCCGCCGAAAACAGCTCACAGGTCATTTGCATCTCTTTGAGGGTCAAAAGTGTAAAATCGCCCACCAGCAGGTCATCGAATCTGTTGTCCGTGAAATCGACATTTTTTAACTGTTGAAAAAGGTTGACAAACTCAGCCAGATTCCGCTCCACCGCCTCCCGCTTCGCTTGGCCATAGGCTCCAAAAGACGCGTTGACCTCTTCGCGGGACAGCTCTAATTTGCGCTCAGCGCTCTGAACTTTTAGCCTGGCCGTGGAATCCAGGCTTTTCGCCTCACTGGTGTCCACCGCGGATTTTATGGTCTTGCCCACGCCAAAAAGGCCAAGGGCGCCAATGGCGATGGGCACGAGAAGGGGCAAAGGCATGGGAAAACCTCCGTTAGGCGTAAACCAGGAAAAAAATTAGAAATTTCTTATTATAAAATGTATGTGCCAATAAAATATAAATATATATGGCTATTACAACAAATTGGGGATAATGAAAAAAAGCCAACCCGGTAATTTTTTTGAGTCAGACAAATTTATATCACATTTGAAAGGCCGAGTCAAGGGAAAATTTTTAAGTATATTACGTTTAGTTATTTTTTTAAAAGATAATATTTGATATTTTATAATAAATTAAAGCTAAAATTTTAGCCAGGTCACCCCGGCGGGCCAGAAAATTTTGACTGCCCTTCAATTGGTTGTCACTGGCCTGGAGAGCCAGGTCTCCCTAAATTCGCTTTGTCGGCTGGCCAGCCCCGCCGCTAGCTCTCTGGCCGCCCGGCTAGGTTGTCAAATTAATCGCGTGGCCCAGCGTCGGCTTCGCCGCCAACAGCGACAGCTGGCGTCTAGGCTGGCCTCGCTTTAGGGCTCTCCCTGGTTAATTGAGCAAACCGCCCGCGAATTTCTTCACCTTAGCGATCAGAAAAAAAATTGGAAAACCTTTAGTGGATAAGAAAGTTATTCCAGGCGCTGAATTTTAAATCGCCGACCCGCCAGGCTCGGCCGGAGAAGCCAGGTAGGCCGCCCCCCAGAATAGGCTCAGGCGAAAAATAAGGCCAGACTTCGGAAAAGCCTGACCTTAAGGGCCCAATGGGCTGGGAGTTATTTTTTTAAACTAAAACTGCTCCAGAAAGCGCAGATCGCTTTCGTAGAGATGGCGGATATTAGCCAGGCCGTATTTGAGCATGGCCGCCCGATCCACCCCCAGGCCAAAGGCGAATCCACTGACCTCCCGGGGATCGTAGCCAACAAAGTTATAAAGAGCCGGGTCCACCATACCGCTCCCCAGAAGCTCCAGCCAGCCACTGCCTTTGCACAGGCGGCAACCTTTCCCGCCGCAGAGAACGCAGGCGATGTCCACCTCGGCAGAGGGCTCGGTGAAGGGAAAAAAACTGGGTCTGAGGCGGATGGCCGTGTCCGGCGAGAAAAAGGCCGTGGCGAAGGCCGAGAGGACCCCTTTGAGGTCAGCCATGGAAATCCCCTTGTCCACGACCAACCCCTCGACCTGATGAAACATCGGGGAGTGGGTGATGTCGTCGTCGCGACGGTAGGTTTTGCCTGGGGCCACGATCCAGACAGGAGGCTTTTGTTTTTCCATGGTTCGGATCTGGACCGGGGAGGTGTGAGTGCGCAGCAGGAGCTTGTCGCCCACAAAAAGGCTCTCTTGCATATCCCGGGAGGGGTGGTCAGCCGGAAAGTTCAGGGCCTCAAAATTGTAGTAGTCCGTCTCCACCTCCGGGCCCTCCACCACGGTGAACCCCAGGCGCTCAAAGATCCCGCAGATTTCGGTCATGGTCCGGCTGATAAGATGCTCGCGCCCGAGCTGATGGCGGCGGCCCGGTAGGGTCACGTCCAGGGCGACTCCCTGGGTTTTGGTGGCTCCAAGTTTAGTTTGAGCCGTCTGGTAAGCCTGTTTGGCCGCCTTGAGGGCTTGGTTGGCCGCCTGGCCAGCCTGGGGTCGCTCGGCGGGCGGCAGGGAGCCCACCGCTCGGGAGAGCTCGGTGAGCCGACCCTTGGCCCCCAGATACTCAACCCGGATCTTTTCCAGCTCCTGGGCCTCGTTGACCTGGTCAAAGGCGTCTAAAGCCGCCTGACCAACGACCGCGATATTTTCGAGAAGACCCATGACCTCTCCAAATAAAAGAACCAAAAGTCTCGGCGACTGGCCACAAAGAAGGCCGCCGGTCAGCCCGGCGGCCTGAGACCCTTGGCCGCGTTATCCCAGGCCTTGGCTAAAACCCGAAAACCCCGGGAGCCTCGCGCCTGGGCCTCAAGCCGGGTTGGCTTGGATGGTCTTGACGAGAGTGGCGAAGTTTTCCGGCTCCAGGGTGGCCAGATCCGATAGGGCTCGCCGGTCAATCTCCACCTTGGATTTTTTCAACAAGTTGATCAGCCGGGAATAGGACAGCCCCAAAGTCTTGGCCGCGGCCCCCAGGCGGATAATCCACAGAGAGCGCATTTCCCTTTTGCGGACTTTGCGATCCCGATAGGCGAAACTCAGGCCTCTTTCCACCCCTTCCCGGGCGCTCCGATACAGGGTCCGACGACCGGCCCGAAAGCCTTTAGCCAGACTGAGAAATTTTTTATGTCTTTTTTTCGCCGCTAGGCCGCCTTTGACGCGCATGGCCTCGCTCCTTGTGATATCTGGCCCAAGTCGGCCTGGATGGCCAGCCTGAGCTGGGTCGCGTTAAGGGTTAACCCAAATAGGGCAAAAGCTTGGCTATGGATTTGAGGTTGGTCGGATCCACCAGGGAGTGGGCCCTCAAGCCTCTTTTTTGCTTGGCCGTCTTGGAAGTCAATATGTGGCGGGCGTAAGCCTTGTACCGCCTGACTTTGCCAGTGGCCGTGGCGTGGAAGCGCTTGGCCGCCGCGCGGTTGGTTTTCATTTTAGGCATGTTGGTTCCTGACCTTGACTGGAATCTCGGGTCCAAAAATAACAAAATGGGCGCTCGGCCCATGGGCTCAATTTAGCCTTGGAAATATAGCAGAAATCTTAATGGTGGTCAAGGCCTGGCTTTGGTCAAGAATAGATAGTTATTTTTTTTATTTATGACAATAAATATAAATTTTGTTACAAATAATTGTTATAATTTTTAATTAAAAGTTCTAATTAAAAAGTTTTATGTCTTTCGTCATTGACTTGAATTCGCTCAATAATCAGGCTACAATAAGAATTAGCCTCAGTTTTTGGTCTAAAATTATTAGGCTGTATTTGTCAAAAAATTTAATTATAATCAGTAATTATTTTAATATTATTGTTATTTATACGTTTAATGTTAAAAAATAGAAGGAAGTGGAGGCTATGGAGCCCAGTCAAATTAAATCAATTCTGGACGCCGGCCAGACCGCCGAGGTTGCCTTTCTGAGTTTTTCCGGCGAGCTCGGTCCAGAAATCTTCCAGACCATCTGCGCGTTTTTAAACCGCTTTGGGGGGGAAGCCTACCTGGGCGTGGAGGCTGACGGTCGGATTCGGGGCGTGCCAGCCGGGGAGGCCAGCCGGATTATCCGGGCTCTCTCGCAAGCTCTGGCCGATCCCCGGACGATCAACCCGGTCCCGCCGTTGACTCCCCTCAAGATTCTGGAGGTCGAGAATAAAAAAATAATCAGGATCCGCGTCCCTTTATCCTCGGACACCCACAGGCTCCACAATATCATCTACGATCGCGAGGGCCTGGTCAATGTCCAGGTCACCTCGGCCACGGGGATCGCCCAGACCCATATTCGCAAACAGAATTTTTTCGCGGAAAAAACCGTCTTGCCGGAGGTGCGCGACGCCGATCTCCGGCTCGACCGGCTCCAGGCCATCCGTCAGATGGCTCGCGCCCGCTATGGGGCTCATCCCTGGGCAGGAATGACGGATCGCCAGTTGCTTCTCAGCGCCGGGTTGATTGATCGGGACTGGGCCCTGGATAAAATGGGCTACAATCTCGCGGCTGTGGCCCTGCTCGGTCGCGATAGAGTCATCAGCTCCCTGGCCCCGGCCTGTCAGACTCAGGTCCTCCGGCGGGCTGGCCACCTCAATTCCCCATTTGGCCGCATGACCATCAGCGCCAGCCTTTTAGATAGCTATGGCATTCTGATGGGCCTGGCCAGGAAATATCTTCGGGAAAAATTTCATGGGGCCGGGAAGGGGCGGTTGAGCCTCAGGAGCCTCATCGCCCACGAGCTTCTGGTTAACTGCTTGATCCATCGGGATCTCCGTAACCCGCGCCCCGCGAAATTTATCCTGGAAAATGATCGAGCCATGACTGAGAACGGCAGTTTTCCCCGGCTCGTGGGCGCGATCACGGCCGAGAGCGTGGAGCCCATTCCCAAAAACCCCCTGATCGCCTCTTTCTTCCGCGATATTGGCTTGGCCGAGGGTCTCGGCTCAGGGTTGAAAAAGCTTTTTTACTATGGGCGCCTTTACTCCGACCGTGAGCCAATTCTGTTGGAGGAGGAGGTTTTTCGAGCCATCATTCCCCTGGAAAACGCCTCTGGCTGGGCGAAAGAGAGCCATGAGGATTCCGACCCCACAAAAATACAACTACCCGCGCGGTGGTGAACAGGAAGAAGAGCCAGCCGCTCCCAAAAAGCCGGTCGGACCCAAGGGACCAGCGGCTCCGAAATAGACGGCTGGTCCCATAGGGCTGGTAGGTCCCAAGGGGGTAGCCGTTTCAAACGCGGGTCATTTTAAGCGCGGCTTAATTAATCCAAAAACTGCTAAAAAGTTAAATTATTTGCTAATTTTTATGTCATTAATAAGGCCGGAATGGGTAGAATTACCTATTGTTAAATAATTAGGATAGCTGAGTTGCGTGGTAAGAATTTGGTTAAAAATCAGCCGACAGGCCTTTAAGACGCTTTAGTCCGCGGCCAACCGGGAAATATTGTGATCAACTGGGAGGGCTCTTTAGTTCAGGTCAATTTCTTCAAAACAATTTTGAGCGGATTTTTGAGCGAAAAAAATCAGGGAGCGAGAAGGATCAGCTGAACGAAAAAACCAAGGTCAGCCGCCAGCCGTAACCAGTAAATCAGCCGCGGAGCCCAGAAGCGGAGAGCGTCGCCTGCCCCGCCGGCTTTCATTACATTTGCTTGTGGCTAAATGACCTGGCCTCTCTAACCAATTATTCGCCTGGGGAGTCTGAGGGAAGTTTTTTTGACCAGTGACCGCCTGCTGGCTGGTGGAGGCCGCTGGTCAAAAATTTCCAGCCAAAAGACTCGCGAGGGCGAGCTTAATTTCCCGGGTCAGCTTTTTAAATTTTGGCCGGCCGCAGGAGATCATAAAGCCAGTTGGGGATTTTGGTGACCTTGAGTTCCTCATTGACTATAGCGTGGAGGGTGTGCCCGGCCACCCGGACGTCTTGGCTGTCGCCCTCGTAGAGCCGGTAGTCGAAGCGGAAGCTGGCCCTTTTGACCTGGGAGATCCAGGCCTCAATGCGAATGAGATCGTCATAGTGGAAGGAGGCGTAATAGTGGGCCCAGGCCTCAGTCAGGGGCGTGCGCAATCCCCTGGCCTCCACCTCCGCGTACGGCAGCCCCAGCTCTCGGAGGTACTCGCCCCGGGCCTGCTCGAAAAACCGAAAATAATGCCCATTGTTGACCACGCCCATGAGATCGGTATCCACGTACAGCACCCGATACCAAGTGACGATTTTAAAAGCTTCCGGCGGGCTCATCAGCTCAGGCATCTACGAGGTCCTTTCCGGGCCAAAGAGCAGTCGGCCAAGGGACGGCCCGTCGGGAATGAGAAGCCCCGCCTCCAGGGCGGCTTTCTCGCAGTAACCGCTGGCTCCAGAGTCAGCCTGGCTCTGGGAGTCATACAGGATGAAGGGGACCGGATCAGCCGCGTGGGTTTTCAGACTTAAGGGCGTGTAGTGGTCGCAGGCCACCAGAAGCCGATAGGGCTCGAATTGGCTCAGACCCGCTAAAATGGGCTGGACAATCTGGGCGTCAAAATTCTCAATGGCCTGGATTTTGGCCGCCAGATCCCCCTGGTGGGAGCATTCGTCCGGGGCCTCCAGGTGGATGACCACCAGATCCAGCTCCCGTAAGGCCTCAAGAGCGGCTTGAGCTTTACCCTGATAATTGGTCGTCAACAGTCCTGTGGCCCCACTGACTGGGATGGGCTGAAGGCCCGCGTAAAGGCCCAGGCCCCGGATGATGTCCACGGCCGAGACGGTGGCCCCGGTGAGGCCCCAGCGCTCTTGGTAGGTCCGGATTTTGGGAACCCGGCCCTGACCCCACAGCCAGATGGAGTTGGCCGGTCGGCGCCCTTGGGCGACTCTCGCCTTATTGATAGGATGGTCAGCCAGGATGGGCCAGGAGGCCCGGACCAGGTCCATGAGGGGGGACAAGGCGGGATCGTTTAAAAAACCGTCAATAACCTGGTCCCGGTGGTCATGGGGGGGGATGGAGGGGAGATTTTCCGGGGCCTCTGGCCAGACCAGCAGGTGGCGGTACGAGACGCCTTGGTGGAGCTGGCGGGGGCCCAGGGGTAGTTTTTCAGCGAGGGCCTTGATGAGTTCCCCAGCCTCCTGGTTGGAGATGTCCCCGGCCGCGTGGTCGAGCATCCGGACCGGCCCATCCAGGCCCAAGGTCACCAAGTTGAGCCGGAAAGCCACGTCCTGGGGGTTGAGAGGGGCGCCTAAGGCCGCGGCCTCCAGGGGGCCCCGACCGGTCAGAACCCCTTTGGCGCAGTAGCCCAAAAGGGACATGATGGCCACGTCCGAGCCTGGGGCCAGACCCTCAGGGGTGGTGACCACCCGACCGATCTGCCCGGCCCTGGCCAAGCGGTCAAGAGTCGGGGTTTTGGCCGCCTCTAGGGGGGTGCGCCCATCCAGATCCCTCAGGGGATAGTCGCCCATGCCATCGCCAATAAGAATTAAGTGTTTCATGCGCTCTGGTTTACAAAATTAGGAAGCTTGGGGCAAAAAAATAGCTCAAGCCCCCGAAAAAACCCGCGCTCCAGGCTTTTGGCCGGGGCGGCCAAACCAGGGGTCGGGCTGGCTCAAAAATAAAGGCCTTATTTAGCATTTTTTCAGGCCTGATTCAAGAGCGAAAAAATCCTTTCTTCCCCCGCGAGAGCTGGGAGGAAAAGGCGGCCTAGCGGGAGGTCGCCTCAGCTGGTTGTCAGGGCCTCGTCCAGGAGGGATTCCAACTGGCGGATCCGGGCCTCAATCCGGGAATGGTCTTCCACCAGGCTGCGATGTCTTTGAACCAGTTTGTGGTAAAAATCCGGCCCACGGAATATGTTGGCTGAGTTGGAAATTGCCGGCTCGGTGGAGACGGGCGAGGTTTTGTCTTCAGGCACTATTTATGACTTTCGGCTAAAACCATTTTGGGATTTGTAATCCAATTAAGATAAAGCCGGGACCCAGGTGGCTTTCTTGGCGAGAAAGCCTTAAATGAGGTTTTGACCCCAGATATTGAGCTGATTCAGCCTCTTACCCCCAGAAGCGCCCAAAGGGGGTTATTGGATATGTCTCAAAATTAAGCATAAGATATTAGAATTTATTTGTCAATACTTTTTTACAGAGAATTTAAAGAGAAGTGACAGTGGAGAAAATGGGGAGCTTTTGATTTGTTAGACCCTTTTCTATGTTTTTGGCTGTCCATTAATATAACTAAAATATTTAATTAACTATTTTTGAGCGGGAATTTTTTTAATTAATTGTTAATCGCATTGGCCTTTTTGTGAACATCTTTTTAATTAATTTTGCTATTAATTTAATATAATATAATAAATTAGTTAATTTAAGTTGAATATAAATGTAAATTAATCAAATAATTATTTCTTTATGAATCACCTAAAGCCTAGGGCGCGGTCTATCAATCGGGGCGCTACTCTGCCCAGAATCGCTAGGTCCAGCCCTAGCTCCGGCTCTTGAGTGGCGGTAATTTTGATTTTGGCGTGAGGGAAAAATTTTAAAAATAATATTGGAAATCAATTTTTAATAAAATAATGGTATTATTTTTAATTATTTAATATATAAAAATTAAAAATTTATGTTTATATATTTTATAAATAATGTTTTGTAGATGATACGGCAAAAAAAATAAATCAATATAATTTTAATTTTTTATGTTATATATTTTATCTTACAATATACTGTAAAACTTTTTAAGAATAATTATCATTATTTTAAGAATCGTTAATAATATTACAGTAAATATAATAACTATATAGATGTATATTAAAATAATTTATGATATAATTTTAATAAAATAATAAATATTTAAAAATAATTTTAAGCATAAAATTATTTTCTTAATTATGACTTTCAAGCACGTAACCGTTCACCCTCGATAAAAGGGTGGGGTTTAAAATAGCCCCCAAGGTTACCATGGTCAGGCTCTGGACTTAACAGTTCTGAGTCTACG
>JAISMU010000028.1 GCA_031276635.1 Deltaproteobacteria bacterium
AAGGCGCGGAGTTTGGCCCAAAAGGGCTTGGCGCAGATCGCGTCTAAAGAATACTCAAATCAGTATATTTTGGAGGCGAAAGAGATAATTGAAATAGGTATAGGCGTTTGTGGCCGCTCAAAAGTCGGGGTAACGCTTAAGGATAGAATGGTCGCCCGCGACCATCAGCAACAGAATTAGGAAGAAACCTCTGCTCAAAGCCTCAAATGACTTTTTAAGGTCTATCATAAAATCATGATAGCGCATTTTTAAAAACTGTGTGGAGTTATTTTTACACTGGTCCTTAAGTTCCTCTTAGCCAGCGATCGTTCATTTTTCTATTATTTCCAGGCCCTTACCTCCAAGAGGTGGTCGGAGAGGCTTTAATTTTTCACCCGCTGACAACCCCAACAATCCAATTTCTCCGCCCCACCTGAGCCGACCACTGAGTCAGAGTTAGAGTCCCTTTCACTCCCCCAAGAACCAGCGGCCGCTCGCCGCCGAGAACCGCCGCTTGGGAACAACTGAGCCAAGGGCCATCCCCCAAGAGTCACCTCAAAAACCATCTGGCGCGCTTGACCAGGCCCCAACTCAGGGCCGAATTCGGGCTGTTCCGTAGGGGCCCAGGCTTTTCTACCCCAGGCCCTGAAGGCGGCGAGAGTTGGCTGAGGAGGAATTGAGCCACCATCACGACTCTCAATGATGACTAACCTCCCCTTTCAACAGCCGGGTCTGGGGACGACCGCCCGTTAATCCCAGCCTCGGTCAGCCAACATTAAGATTAAGACGATTTAACTCACCTAACCTGGTTGGGCCCCCGCGATTTCAGTTATTATTCGGTCTCCCAGCCCCACCCTGAGCCAGAATTGATGAAGCCGCCACATCTTAGCTGACCCGGTCAAGCGGGCTAATGAGGAGACAATCTGGGGCTTTTGGTCGAAAATATCGCTAAAAAACTCCCCCCAGGCCCTCGGAAACTGATGACCGGCCCCAGGCTCAACCTGAGTCAGCCCAAGCTCCTGATCTCTGAAAAGAGTCTTAATTTCCCATAGTTAGGATTATTATATTATATTAAAAATGTTATAATTAAAATATACAAATTTTCATCTTTTTTTAGGTAAATGCAATTAGATTTACCATAGCCGGAGTGTCAGGAAGTCAAGAAAAATCCAGAAAAAGTTGACGAGATTTTCCTTATGCTATATTATAAATTGTGTATTAATCTAATCTTTTTCTCGGAGGTTTCCTCTTGCGTCTGAAAGTAGGCGATCTCGTGGTCTATCCGGCTCACGGGGTCGGTCGGGTCGAGAACATTGAGAATCAGCCCGTCAATGGAGTTGATAGTTCTCTGGTTATCTTGCGCATCCTGGACAACAGTCTGCGCATAACCATCCCGATCCGCAATCTGGTCGAGATTGGCCTGAGACCTTTGATCACCCAAGAGGAAGTCAAAAGTGTCTATGATCGACTCAAAAGCCCGCCAGTCCTCATGGAGGCCAGCAATTGGAATCGCCGCCACCGCCATTACCTGGACAAGCTCAAGACCGGGGCCATTGTGGACGTCTGTGACGTGATCCGGGAATTGATGACCATGCGGGGGGCCAAAGAGCTGTCCTTTGGGGAGAGAAAGCTTCTGGACACGGCCAGGTCCCTGCTGATTAAAGAAGTCTCCATGGTCACCCGGCGCGAGGAGGACACGGTGGGCCAGGAGCTCGACAGCTTCTTCCCACCCCCCAAGGCCGCCGCTCAGTGACCAACCCCCCCGCTCCCAACCCGCCGGAACCGTTGACACTAATCATTGACCAGGCCAGCCAGGGCCAGCGCCTGGACAAAGCGTTGTCAGCCCTCTGGCCCTATTCCCGCTCCAGCCTGGTTAAAGCCACCAAAGAGGGCTTAATCACCGTGGATGGGGTTCCGGCCAAAGCCTCGCTGCTGGCCAGGGCTGGGCAGAGAGTGGTCTTTTGGCCGCCCCCGCCCCAGAGCCCGCCCCCGCCCGCCCCCCTACCTGTAAAGATCCTCTATCAGGACGCGACGATCCTGGTCATTGACAAGCCCCCCGGCCTCACCGCCCACGGAGCCCCAGGAGTCAAGGGCCCAACCCTGGCGAGCGCTCTGCTGGCCCTGGACCAGAGTCTGGCCCAGGTCGGAGAGCCAGACCGCCCGGGCCTAGCTCACCGCCTGGACAAGGACACCAGCGGGGTCATGGTGGTGGCTAGGACAAGCCAGGCCTGGGAAAGTTTGAAAGCCGCCTTCGCCGAAAGGCGCGTCCTCAAGAAATACTTGGCCTTCGCCCAGGGGCGGCCCCGGCTCCAGGGCCTAATGGAAAACCGCCTGGCCCGGCATCCCCACCAGCGCCAGAAAATGGCGGTCCAGGCCGAGGGACGCCTGGCTCGCACTCTGATCAAAGTTTTGAGATATTTTCCGCGAGCCGGGGTCAGCCTGGTTGAGCTGACTCTCCTGACCGGTCGGACCCACCAGGCCCGAGTTCATCTGGCCGCGGCCAATTCCCCGGTTCTGGGGGATCTGGTCTATGGGCCCCGCGTTAGCCCTCTCCTGAAAGAGCGACCGAGCCTGAAACCCTTTCTGGGACGCCAACTCCTTCACGCCCGCCGCCTGGCCTTTCCCCACCCGACCGAGGGAGGTCTTATGGCGTTTCGGGCTCCCTGGCCTGAGGATTTTGTCGGGCTGTGGCGGGAGTTGAGTCGGCTGGAAAAAGCCGCCCCCCCCTCAGAGGACACCTCCAGCAATTAAAAGGCTTTTTCTGAAACCCAAAATAGAGTATTTTGAGCGTGGCTGGAGTAGAGACCAGCTCCCCACCCCAAATCCTAGCCTCTGGCCGGCCGGGCCGCTTGGCTACTAGCTATTTTTAGTCTTTATTTTTAAAAATTATTTAAAAACATTTTATTTTATTTATATTGGATTTATATTCAGGTATTTTAAGAGGAAGCTAATGAACAGACTCTTCAAGATAATCTGCTCAATCCTGGCGGTCCTGGCCCTGGGCTGGCTGGCGGCCCAGCTGGAAGCCCAGGCCCCGGCCAGGCAGCCAGCCCCGACTCGGAAGCCAGTCCCAACCCAAAAACCAACTCCGGCTCCGAAGCCAGTCCCAACCCAAAAACCAACTCCAGCTCCGAAGCCAGCCCCAGCCTCTGAGCTGGTTCCCCTCAACTCCATCGCCCCGGTGGTTGATCAGGCCAAGCCGGCGGTGGTCAACATCTTCGCGGTTAAGGCCGGCCAGAGCCTATCCAACATTGAGCTCCGCGACAACCAGGCCCCTCTGCCGCCGGAGGATTTTCTGGAGGATTTTCTGGGTCCGGGCCCGGAAGAGCCCGCCCCCCCCAAGCGGGCTCCAGAAACCCCGCCCCGCCCCCGGCGGGCCCCACCCAAGGAAAAGGTCCAGGGCTCCGGCTTTATCATTGACCAGGCAGGCCTGGTCATCACCAACGATCACGTGGTGGAGGGGGCGGAAACCATCAAGGTCAAGCTCATAGACGGTCGGGAGATTGAGGCGGAGATAGTCGGTCGGGACCCCAAGACCGATCTGGCCCTGATCAAACTGAAAACCCCTGACCAGTACCCCAGCCTGCGGCTGGGCGACTCAGACCAGGTGGAAATTGGGGACTGGCTTCTGGCCATCGGCAATCCCTTCGGCCTGGAGCACACCGTCACCAAAGGTATCCTCTCCGCCCGAGGCCGAACCATTGGGGCTGGCCCCTATGACGATTTTCTTCAGACCGACGCCTCCATCAACCCCGGTAACTCTGGGGGGCCCCTGTTAAACCTCAAAGCTGAGGTGGTCGGAGTCAACTCCATGATCTACGCCGGTGGCAATGGCATAGGCTTTTCCATCCCCTCGAACCTGGTCAGCCGGATTGTGACCCGGCTGAGAGAAAAGGGCTATGTGGAAAGAGGCTTTATCGGGGTGGTGGCCCAACCGCTGACCGATGAGCTGAGCGCCGCCTTTGGCTTAAAAAACCAAGATGGAGCCCTGGTGGGGGACGCCCTGGAAAACGCCCCGGCCAGCCGGTCGGGGATCCGGGCTGGGGACGTGATTGTGGAGTTTAACGGCCAGCCGGTCAGACGGGTGGCTGACCTGACCGCTCTGGCCACCGAGGCTCCGGTGGGCCAGGAAGTCAAGGTCGGGCTCATCCGAGATGGGCAGAGGCTGAACCTTAACCTCACCGTCTCCCGCCTGGACGAGCCGGTCCCTGACAATGGCAGCGAGTTTAAGGGAGCCGCCCTGGACCTGGGCCTGACGCTCCGGGAAATCAACCCGGAAACCGCCAACCGTCTTGGCCTGGAAGAGCGCGAGGGGCTTCTGGTGGAGCAGGCCCAGGAAAATTCTCCCGCCCAAGTGGCCGGGCTCCAAGCCCGGGACATTATCCTGGAAGTTGACCACCAACGGACGCGGACCCTGAGGGATTACAACGCCGCCTTGCGAACCCACCCCCGGGGCGAGCCTATTCTGATGTGGGTCAAGCGCGGAGACCTGAGCTCCTACCGGGCGATTAACCTGGAGTGACCTGGAGAATATTGGCGGCCCGTGGGCTGGGAAAAACCCCGGGCCGCTCGCGAGCCCGCGCCAGCGGCCCGTCTGAGAAGTAACCGTTCACCCACGATAAAGGGGTGGGGTTGGAAATAGCCCCCATGGTCACCAGGTCAGGCTCTGGACCTTCCGGTTCAGAGACTACGTGGAATAAAATGGCTAAAGACCAACGTCAGAGCGCTTCTCCAGTTCTGACCCCTTGAAGACTCATTTGTGGACAAGCCGGAACAGGCGCGAAACGGAGTGGGGCCCGGGCCGACCCTCAACATTCCCGAAAAGATGGAGACGTTCATTTAACGAATAACCTGGCCTTTATAGGTTTTTATCGGCGCTTCATTCTCAAGTATTTGTTGTTGACAAAAACCTAAAACCCTTAACCCCGCGCGCTATTATTCGATTGGACCACCAAGCTGAGGATAGCGTTGTCCAGCCATTGGGTTTGCCGGTTGCTCCAGGGAGTAAAACAACCGGATTCGCTTTAGTTCGAAAGACCGAAGACCTGGAGGCGGCCGAGCCGGTTGCGACGGGTATCTCTTGGCTAGAGCGGGCTCATCGTCAGGACCAGATTCGTCAGGGCCGCCAACAGCGCCCCGGCTCTCGCCGCCGGCGGAGAGGCGCGAATCTGAGAAATTGAAAACCTCGGTTTAACAGCCGGGCCAAAAAGAGGGCTGGTTGGCTCCGTCTGTTCAACATATTATGGACAGGCAGGTCAGATTAAGGGAGAAACTTCAGAGTCTGGCCCTAACAGGGGAAATAGTCGCAAAGACGGCCAAGTTTGATCCCCAGGCGATGGCGAACCCAGAAATAGCCGGGATCGAATATCAGCGGGGGACTTTGGCGGGCCATCCGGCCAGAGCGCGCGCCCTGGAGAAACGCGGTTATAAATGGATTTATCGCGGGACCAAAGAGGGGAAATTAGCGGTTGATCATTTGGTCCCCAGGGCTAAAGGCGGGAGCAATCGGCCCTCTAATCTGGTAATAGCGAGCGTCTCTGGTAAGCGGAAGAAGAGCGATAAACCGGCTAAGGAATTTTTGGCTAAGGAGCCGGAAAAGCTAACCCGGCTCCAGACTCAGGCCAAAAGGCCACGGAAAGACGCGACGGCTAGGAATATTACCCGCTGGGCTCTATGGAATATTTGTTGGGCGCCGCTCAGTTACTGATTTAAGCGCCTATTTCCGCTATACTGCCTTTAAATCCAAAAATAAGCCAACCTCCAAGCCGGGAACCCCCCAGTGATAGAGTCGGCCTCAAAAGTGTTTTTTTATGAGTGGAATTATCGCCATTATCCTGGCCATCTTGGTCATGCTCCTGGGCCTGGCTGGCTCGGTGCTGCCAATTCTGCCAGGCCTGCCTATCATCTTCGGGGCTTACCTGGGCTATGGTTTCTTCACGGGCTGGGCGGCCTACGGCTGGCTGACCATGGTCATAGTGGGGGTCCTGGTGGCCTTGAGCCTGGTTCTGGACCAACTGGCCTCCATTGTGGGAGCCAAGAAATTTGGGGCGGGCAAAGCCGGCATGATCGGCTCCTTTATCGGGGCCATCGTGGGCCTCATCTTTTTCAATATCCCGGGCCTGATCCTGGGCACCTTTCTGGGAGCCGCCCTCTTTGAGCTGATCTTCGCCAACCGCGGCAAGTTAGCGGCCTTTAAAGCCGGGATAGGGGCCCTTTTGGGTTTTCTGGCCTCCAGCCTTTTTAAATTCATGCTGGGCGTCATCCTGATCCTGTTCTTTGTTTTCAAAGTTATCGCGGGCTAAAAAAAACCAGGCCAACCCGTAGACTCTCTGATCTTTTCCGCCCTGGCCGCCACCGGGGACAGGGACAGCCTTTAGCCGAGAAAAGCCGGGGCGAGCCAGCGAATTCCCCCAGACGGGCCAATCAGCCAAAAAAACTGGCAAAAACCCTGGCCCAACGGCCAGACCTCAAAATATCCAAAAAAAACCCCTGGGCCAAAACCCAGGGTCGCCACGCTCAGTCAACGCTGGAAAGCCCAGCCCACCAGTGGGACCGGATTTCCTTCCCACGACCTCAGACGCTAAAATCCTTTTCCAGATTGATGATCAGCTCCACCTCGCCCCTTAAAAGCTTCGAGCGCAGGGCAATCTCCTCCACGGAAAGGCCCTTTTTCGCCAAGCGCAGAACCAAGGCCCTGGTCTCGGGGGCGGCCGGGTTGGCCTGGTCGCCGCTGGGTGGGGGTGGGGTCTGCCTGGTCAACTCAGCCAGCCGCTTTTCCCCAGCCGCGATGGCCGCCTCTGTCCGGCCCAACAGATCCTGATAGTCAGCCAGGCGCTTATCCAGCTTCAGAATCAGGCCCTGGGATAACTCTTTTTTGTCCTGAAGATTGGTCTCAAAAGCCTTGGAAATCTTTTCCGACTCACTTAAAAAACGCTCAATCCCGTTTTTCAGCTCTGTTGGCAAAAGGGCCGGGTTGGCTGGCTCCCCATTGGCCTCCTGGGAGCTCTCGGCCCGACTCCTGGTCCGCCACAGAACCAGGGCCAGGAGGATCACCAGAAGAACCTCCAGAGCGCTCTGGATCAGCAAGACATGTTTGACGAGGGAATCCACCTTGAGCCCGTGGCCTCAAACCCGGACATCCACCAGGAGGTCTTCCTCCCTGATGGGCGCCTGGCGGTCTTTCGGGCTGGCGACGGCCGACCGGGCCTGAGCCTGGGCGCGGGGTTGGCCGCGATGACTGGCCCGAGTCAAAGGCTCGCGACCCGGGTTAATGGCTCCTGACTCCACCCCAGGTTTGGCTTCGGCCACCACCTCCACCAGATCCCGGCGATACTCTTGGTCTTGAGCCTGACGAGCCATCCGCTGGAGCTCCTGGCCGATGGCGTCTTGGGCGGCCACCTGGCCGTTTATGGCCGGCAGATGGAGATAAAGCTGATTAATATGGTGAAGGGGAGCGGTCATGACCAAAAAACCTTAATAAAATGGCTCAATTATGAAACTCTTCCTGGAAAAAAACCTCAGGCGGTCCATCAGCCGAATCTTTAGTCACTATAATGGGGCCCTGAAAAAAAAACAAACCGCCCGGAAATAATTTTTCGCCCTTGACCAGGGCCTCGCCTGGTAGAAAATAATGGGCCCCGGTCGCTGGAGGCCGAAGGGTGGCGGGCCTGAAATGGCCTGAGGTCAGGGCTCAGTCAAAGACCTGGAGTCCGGCTGGGTCAATCTCTGACTTATCTGAGTCAAAACTACTTTCACCTTGGCGCTGACGTCATAGATGGCTATGGCTAGATCGATAAATCTTTTAGCCTCTGGCCGAGGCCCACAGGCTAAGGCCGCCAACGCCACGTTTTCTCGCGGGGTCAAGGTTATTTGGGATTTTGACCGATACTTGAGCTCAATTACCACAACGATTTGACCCGGCAACCCCACGCTCAAATCCAACCGCCCTTTGAAACCCGGTGACTCGTTTGAGCCTCAAAATCACAACATTGAAAAATTAACTGGCTATGAACGCGCGAATCGTTTTCTCTGTCTGATTTTTGAAAATAAGGGCCTTGAGGAAAATGATCGAGTAGAAGGGAATTGAGCATTTGGGCGTCCAGGCGCAAAAAAGCCAGAATAAGCTTTTCATTCTCTCTCCGGGTTGAGAACCGTTTCCGAGGCGAGAGCAAAAATAAGGCCTAAACTATTACGATAATATGAGATTTTAACCTTTAAATTAGAGAACCAGTAAGAACAGGCCGCCTCATAAGATGGCTCCTGGCCATCATCGTCGCCAACAACCTCAGTGATTAAATTCACTGTCAGATAGTCGCTGGGGAAACGAATTGGCGCTGACTCAAGCTCGTCCAATTCTGGAAGGCTTTTTTGCCCAGCCCCAGCGAGATAATTTTTCAGAGTGGAGGTGGCAAAAAAGCCAAATGCTTCTTCTTAATTATGGCGGTCAAATGAGCGGGCCAACACTTCTGAGCGAAATCCGCCAAATTTATTATTTTTTAAAATTGGGAGGGGAACATTTCGCTGAGAACCCGCATAAGGCCGCCAAAATTCCCATCAAGCTTCGTCAAAGGATCAGACGCCATTCCGTCGCCAGACAGCGCGTTTTTAACCCCCTGGGTTTGTTTGCCTCAGCGGAGGTATATCTTTGGGCTTGACAAGAAGATTGTTCTCAAGGCTTTTAGAGTTATCCGAGCTCATGGTGAAGCTTAAAGACAGGGCTTGAACACAGGGAAAATCGTCCTTGAGCCGCTCAATCCAAAGCCCTTTAATTTGTCTCTCTGGTGGCTTTCAGGCAAATCCTGACTTCCCCTCCCCACCCCCAGGCAAACGGCTATAGAGAATCCTTGAGCTTCATCCGCCTCATCAAGTAATTAGCGTGACATTATTTTGGAACGAGGCCTGGATTCAAGGTCATCCGCGGAAATAATCTCCGTGAGCGCGCCCTCTAGGCGGGCGACGCTCCAGCCAATAGCCTAATCAACACACTCCCAACATAGGTTAAAATCCAGCATGTGGAGAGTTGATTTATCCAGAGGCTCCACCAAAAGAAGCGGCTATTTTAAATGCTTCAAATTTATCTTTCAGACTAAAATAAACATATTTTCTTTTATTTTTGAAAATAATACTTAATTTACATTTCAATAATTACTATTGTCATAACTATTAACGGCTCATTATTATTTTTCCTGGCTTGGAACGACCACCTTCAACTGGCCTGGCCCAAAGAATCCTACCGCCGCTGAATCCCCAGGCCAGAGTCTGGCCGGACCAAAAAAATCAATTTTTTTGAACTCGCGAACTTTTGGAAAAACAGCGATTGACCTTATTATCACAGGACTTGCGGCCTTTTTGACCCAATGGTCAAAGAGACGTTGACGACTAACCTCAAATCTGATATTTTGACCCTAAATCAAACTTGAGCCCATCTCGGGCCGCCGGAAATGGAGTTGGAGCGAGCCGCTGATAATTGGCGGGCCAGTCCTTTCCCTGACCAGGCGGAACCTGACCATGGCTCTTCCCTAATCATGGCTGATTGAAAAACCAAAGGCCGTGAGCGTTCTGGCTCACGGTTTTTTTATTTTCCGGTCAGCCCCCTGGACCCTTTTAAGGCGGATGACCGGCTTAACCCTTAAGAGGACTCATCATGAAAAAATTCGCCTGGCCCCTGCTGGCCGCCCTGCTCTTCACCCTCAGCTCCCCCGCTCTCGCCGACCCCCTCAAGCTAGGCCGCAACCAGGGCGGAACCCAGACTCTGCCCGTTCTGGCCATTAATGAGAAGTACTTTGAGAAACAAGGCCTGGATGTGGAGCTGGTCATGTTTCTGGGCACCTCCGATGGCATTAACGCGTTAAACGCCGGCAAAATCGACGTGGGCCTGTCATTCGGGACCGGCTCGCCTTTAACTTTCGCCGCCGAGGGAGCCCCCATTGTCATCATCGCTGGCAACCTAGCCGGCGGCCACCCCATCATCACCAAGCCGGAAAACGCCGCCAAGTACAAATCCGTCAAGGACTTCAAAGGCAAAGTTGTGGGCACGCCCAGGCTGTACACGGCTGACGTGGTCTTCCGAGGGGCGGTTTTCCGGGCCGGTCTGGTGCCAGGCCGAGATTTTGAGCTGATTGAGTTTCGCCGGACCATTGACGTGCTGGAAGCGGTTAAGAGCGGAAAAATTGACGTGGGCATCGGCTCCAGCTCCATCACCGCCGGAGCCCTGGAGGCGGGGCTGGCTATCCCCTTGTGGAGCAACGATCTTTTCGCCTACCACCCCTGTTGTCGGATCATCACCACCCGCGAGGTCTTGAAAGCCAAGCGCCCTGAGCTGGTCAAACTCATTAAAGGCTTACTCCTGGCGGAAAGAAAATTCGACCAGGACCCAGAAGCCGGAGTCAAGGCCAACATGGAAAACATGCAAATTGACGAAAATCTCTCCCGAACCCTCACTCTCGATCCTCACATTCAGCTGGCGGTGGACCCCAACACCAAAGGCGTGCTGACGATGTGGGATTATATGAAGGAAAGCAAGTACATCACCTCCACCGCTGACCCTCGGTCCTTCATCGACACTTCCCTGTACCAGGAGGCTCTGGCCGAACTGAGAAAAGAGGAGCCCAACGAGCCCTTCTGGGCGGAGATGGAGACGCGCTTCAAGGACTGGAACTGACATGCCCTCGCCTTATCTGACAGTGGAGGGCGTAACCTTCAGTTACGACCAAGGTCAGGTCATCCTGCGGGACATTAACCTGGCCATCGCCCGCGGAGAGTTTGTGGCGGTCATCGGCCCCTCGGGCTGTGGCAAGAGCACCCTCCTGCGCTTGATGGCCGGGTTGGCCCTGCCGCGGATAGGACGCCTGACGGTGGCCGGCCAGGCCATCGCCGGGCCGGGCCTGGATAGGGCGGTGGTCTTCCAGGACTACAGCCTCTTTCCCTGGATGACCTGCCGCGACAACATCGTTCTGGCCCTGGAGCGGGCCAAGATTGGGGCCACGGTGGCCGCTCGGCGCAAAGTGGCTCTGGACTTTCTGGACCTGGTGGGTCTGGCCCAAGACGGCGACAAGCTCCCTGGGGAACTCTCCGGCGGCATGCGGCAGAGAACCGCCATCGCTCGGGCCCTGGCCATCAACGCCCCTATTTTGCTCATGGACGAGCCCTTCGGGGCTCTGGACGAGATCACCCGGGCCCGGCAGCAGGATCTGCTGCTGGAGCTGTGGCAGGGCGGCCAAGGCGAGGCCGAGGCTGGCAAAACCGTTTTTTTTGTGACACATGATGTCGAGGAGGCGGTCATCCTGGGGGACCGGGTCATTGTCATGGGGACCCATCCTGGCCGGATCGTCCGAGATCTGCCGGTTTCCTTGCCCCGACCCCGCTCCCGGATGGGCTCGCTGCGACACCAGAACTTTTCGGTCTTAAGGGAGACGCTTTTAAACGAGCTGAACCTGGTGGTGGACGAACGACTGATTCCCCACTGCGACGAGGGGGCGGCCATATGAGCTCCCCAGAAAACCAGAGCCGGCTCCTGGGCCCGGTGAGTTGCCTGGTCATTGTCTCTTTTCTGGCCGGGGTCTACGGATTGGTGACCGATGTCCTACGAATTCCCAACGCCGTTCTCTTTCCCGGTTGGGCCAAAATCATCCCGGCCTTCGGGGTCTCCATAAAACAACTGCTGGCCGGCCTGGTCAGCTCGTTGAGCCTTTTGGTCCCGGCGGTGACGCTCTCCATCCTCACCGGGGTCTCGGCCGGGATCTTCATTGGTTTGCGGCCTCGGCTGGAGGCGGTTCTGGTGCCTTTTATCCGAGCCGTGAACCCGTTACCCTCAACCATGCTTATTCCCTACGCCATCGCGGTCATGCCCACCTTCTGGTCCTCATCGCTTTTCATCATCTACTTTGGGGTTCTCTGGCCGGTTCTTGTCAACACCCTCCATGGCGTAGCCATGCTGGAGCCTCGCTGGATCGACAACGCCCGTTGTCTGAGCCTCAAGGGTCGCCAGCTGGTCTTTAAGGTGGTTCTGCCAGGGGCCATGCCGCAGATCTTCGCCGGAATCAACGCCGGGCTCATCCGGAGTTTTCTCCTTTTGACCGTGGCGGAGATGATCGGCTCCAAGGCTGGGCTGGGTTTTTTTGTGCAGTATTACGCCGACTTCGCCAAGTACGACCGGGTCATCGTGGGTATGCTCTGGTTATCCTTTGTCGTGGTTTTCATCATGACTCTTTTCGATCTCCTCAAAAAGCGGGTCCTTTACTGGACCAAAAAGCGTTGAGCCTTTTATAAGGAATGTGTGTTGTGCCCAAAGCTTATAATGACGATTTGACAAAAAAAGTCCTGGAGAAATCCAGAGAATTGGGGGCGAGCCTAGCTGGTATCGCTTCGGCCGAGGTTTTAAACGAGGGACTGGAGGAAGATTTTCGGCCCGAGGACGTTCTGCCTGGCTGCCGGTCCGTGGTGGTGGTCAGTCTGCACATCCCCGATGGCTCCCTGGAAATCATGCGCCGCGGCGTCTCCAACTACAGCTACAACCTATTTGGTTACGCCTACCTTAACCGAGAGCTGGACTTTCTGGCTTATCGCCTCTCCAACTATATTGAAGACCAAGGTTACGCGACGTTGCCCATCCCCGGTCGCAACTGCTCCATTGGGGCCCGCAAACCCGGCTATGGCATGATCTCCTTCCGCCATGCCGCCGTGGCCGCGGGTCTGGCCTCCTTTGGCTTGAGTGGCCTGGCCCTGACCCCTCAATTCGGTAGCCGCCAGAGGTTTCTGGGGCTCCCGACCACCGCTCCCCTGCGACCGGCCGAACGAATTCTGACCCCGGCGGAAGTCTGTGACGGTTGCCTGGAATGCGTCTCTCATTGCCCGGCCCAGGCCTTGGAAATCAAAACACCTCACGTCTGCCAAATGGCCGGACAAACTTTTCGTTTCGCCCGGGCCATTAACAAAAAATGCCGGATCATGGCCTCAGGGTTGAGCACCAAGGTCTGGCCCGGGGCCAAGTTCAACCCTCAGGTCGACGTGCCGATTATTGACGATCCCACCCCTAGCCAGGTCTACCACCAGCTCTGGGAGGAAAGAGACGCCCGGCTCCGAGTTCTGGAGCACTCTGAGGCCACTTTCGGAGCCACCAACTGTGGTCGGTGCATGGCTTTCTGCTCAGCCGGGCATGAGGCCATGAAAAAGCGACTCCAAGAGTCCGAAAGAAACACTGGTTACGCGGACGACAATGTCCTGGCCAAGGATGGCCAACTTAAACCCCTGAGACCCAAACCCAAGCCCCTGGGCCGCCAGCTGCTGGGCCTGGCCTGAGCGAGCGATTCTAAATTTCAGGATATTTTTAGGGGTTGATTAAACCAGAGAGGCGGCCCTCGCCGCCTCTGCTGATTTATCCTCTCTGGTCACCAGCTCACTCGCGAGTCAGCTCAGCGTAAACGGCGCTATCGTCTTTGCCCAGCGACCAAAGATCGACGAATTACCTAGGCGAAATAGGTAGCCACTCATCAAAAAAAACCGTTTTAAACTCCGTTTGAACCCGAGCCCGCCAACGACGGCGCCAAATCAGTTAGCGCTTTTTCTCGCTTCGCCAGTTGACCAGAGTAACATCCGGTCCGCTCCTGATTGAGCGCGTCATTTTTCTCATTCTAGCTCGTGAAAAACCCCGATCAAAAATCATAACCAAGACAATATTTTGGGCCAAACTCTTCTCAGATTCAACGGAGATTCCAGGAAAAAATCGAAATATTTGAAATTATCAGGTCGGGCCAACCAGCGGACTCAACCAACCTTTTAAAAAAAAACCCGCGCTGGCCATAATTTTCCTTCCTTAACGAATCAGAGGCTTCCGAACCCAACCCCAGAACCTGACCCTCAACGCCCGAAACCATGGGCGATTCAGGCTCCCTGAGAGGAGTTGGCCGGGTCAAAAGCCCGCTTCAAGCCTAGGGTTTTTCGGATCAGCTCAATCTCCGCCGCGAACCCGGGCGGATCATTGGGGGTTTCCAGGACCACGGGTCGGCCAGCCAGACTGGGGTGACTGATCAACCGAGCCAGGGTTGACAGACCAATGAGCCCCTGACCGATCTTGGCGTGGCGATCCTTGCGCGCTCCGCGGGGGCTCAAGCTGTCATTCAAGTGGATGACCTTCAGTCTCGCCAAGCCTATCGTCTGATCAAACTCCCTTAAAACCCCCTCCAGATCCTCGATCAGATCATAGCCGGCGTCATGGACATGGCAGGTGTCCAGGCAAACCCCGATCCGGTCGGGATATTGGAAGCGACCCAGCATATAGGCCAGTTCCGCGAAATCCCGGCCTAACTCGGTGCCTTTGCCAGCCATGGTCTCCAATAAAACCACCGTCTTCCCGTCCTCTGGGTAGACCTGACTCAAAAGCTCCATAGCCTTATCCATTCCCGCCTGAGCTCCCCGCCCTAGATGGCAACCCGGGTGAAGATTGTAAAAAATCCCGGGCATCAAGGCCAGGCGACGAAAGTCATCGCGCAAAATGTCCTGGGCCAGGCTGGCGACCCGGGGGTCTTGGGAGGCTGGATTCAAAGTGTAAGGGGCGTGGGCCACCATGGGCCCAAAGCCATGAGCAGCGGCCAGTTGTAAAAATGAGGCCACGTCCGTCGGGCGCAATTCCCGGCCCCGGGCTCCCCGGGGATTACGGGTAAAGAACTGACAGGTGTTGGCCCCCAGGCTCAGAGCCTCCCGACCCAGGCTCAAAAACCCCTTGGAGATGGACAGATGACAACCTAAGAACACGCCAGTCCTTTTATAATAGAGTCAGATCCAGCTGACCCCGGACAAACTCCTGGCCATAGCCCTCCACCTGGGCCAGCTGGTCCGCGGCCCAGTCAGAGGGCTCCTCGATCCGCCGGAACCCTACAAAGGGAAATTTCCGGGGAAAGCCCACAGAGTCAAAGAAATACTTCATGGAAAGATGGATGGGCGTAAAAAGATCCTTGCCTTTAGTGGCTCCCACCGCCAGAACCAGGCCCCGGGGCTCGGCGGCGAACTCTCTTTTCTGGCCAAGCTTGTAGATCCGCGACCAGAAGACCTGGGCCCGGTCTATCATGGCTTTGCCCAAAG
Source organism: Deltaproteobacteria bacterium (assembly GCA_031276635.1). GTDB lineage: Bacteria > Desulfobacterota > Desulfarculia > Adiutricales > Adiutricaceae > JAIROO01. Next base: position 15,055 of record JAISMU010000028.1, read on the forward strand.
CGGGGATTCCGTAAAAGTAAACCGGGGTGACCAGGACAATTCGGGCGGCCGCCTCCAGAGCCTGGTAAAATGGCTCCATGTCATCGTCAATGACACACTGGCCGGTTCGGTAACAGTCCCCGCAAGCCCGGCAGCCTTCAATACTCTTGCCGGCCACCGCCAGAACTCGCGCCTGGGCGCCAGCCGCCTGAGCGCCTTTGAGAAAACTGGCCATTAACAACCCGGAGCTACCGTTGGCCCGGGGACTTAAATGCAAAATCAGAATAGGGGGATTATCCTTTGTCACGCTCAGCCTCCTTTAGCTTTCCCGAGAAAAAACTCTGGCCAGATTAAGGGGCCGGAAGCCTCACTTCGCTAGTCTGGACCTTAACCGCCCCAGGGCCTCCAGGCCCACTGGGCTATGATCTTTAACCCAGGTGATGGGCACGCGTTTGACGGCCCCATGAAAATCCGAGCCCGCCGTAATGACCAGATCAAAGCGACGGGCCAGGCCAAAGAAGAGGCGCCGCTCGGCCTGACCATGGTCCGGGTGATAGACTTCCAGGCCCAATAAACCCTGGTTTTGCCACTCTGGCAGAACCTCCAACCACTGCCCCTCGCTCAAGCCCAGGCTATGGGGATGGGCCAGAACCGGAGCGAAACCAACCTGGCTTAAAAGGTCGAAAGCCTCCCGAGGACTCAACCGCTTCTTGGGGACATAAGCCGGTCGCCCCTTGCCTAAATACTTGTTAAAAGCCTCTTGCACGCTCTGACAATAGCCCTTCTCAATTAAGGCCCTGGCCAGGTGAGGCCGCCCCATCTGCCCGCCCCCCGAGATCGCCTGGACCCGCTCCCAGGACAACTCCAGACCCAATCCCAAAAGTCGCTCAAACATGACCTTATTGCGCCGCAGCCGAAAAGCCTGCAACTCAGCGAGAGCCAGGGGCGTCTCAGGGGAGCCAGCCAAATCCAGGCCCAAAACATGGGTTATGCCCGAAAACTCCACGCTCAATTCCACTCCGCCGATAACCAGAAATCCGAGCTCCTGGCCGGCTCGCTTGAGCTCGGGCACTCCCTCCACGGTGTCATGGTCACATAACCCCAACCCGGCCAGGCCCGAGTTTCTGGCCAAAATAACCAGGTCCCGGGGGGAGAAAGTCCCGTCAGAGGCGGTGGAGTGAGTGTGCAAATCCAGTCTTTTCACGCTATTTTTCCCATAAGGCCCGATAACTGGGCTCCCTCAATAGCTGGTCCGTCAGGCCGGTATGGGGGTTACCGGCCCGAAATGGCGGATAATTGAGCATCTGCCGTAAAAAAACCAGATTAGTCTTGATCCCCTCAATCTCGAACTGACCAAGAGCCTGGCTCAAAAGATCCAGGGCCTCGTCCCGCTGGCGACCCCGGGCGATGACCTGGGCCACCATTGGGTCATAATACGGCGTAACCTTAGCCCCCTCGGCGTAACCGGTCTCCACCCGGATCCCCGGCCCCTGGGGCGGGCGAAAAACTTTCAAGGTCCCTGGGGAGGGCAGAAAGCGCTGGGAGTCTTCAGCGTAGATCCGAGCCTCAACCGCGTGCCCGACCGGCTCCGTTGGCGGGACCGGAAGAGCCGGAAGCCGGGAGCCACTGGCCAGGCGCAGCTGAGTCTCCACCAAATCATAACCGGTGATCTCCTCGGTCACCGCGTGTTCCACCTGCAACCGGGGGTTGACCTCCAGAAAAACGAAACCGGCTTGGGCCTGGTAAAGGGTCTCTACCGTGCCCACGTGGTCATAGCCCAGAGTGGCCAAGACCTGGGCCGACAACTCGGCCAGCCTGGTCAATTCCGCCCGCGGAAGACAAGGGGCCCCGGCTTCCTCCAAAATCTTCTGGCGACGCCTTTGAATGGAGCAGTCCCGCTCAAAGAGATGAAAACCCGCCTGACCATCGGCCACCACCTGAAATTCCACGTGGCGGGGGTTTTCCAACAGACGCTCCACGTACAATTGATCCCGGCCAAAACCCCTCTGGGCCTGGGAAGCGGCCGTCGCCAGAGCCGCCGCCAACTTGTCCGGGCCCAAGACCGGAATCATACCTATTCCCCCACCCCCGCCGGCCGGTTTAACCAGCAAGGGAAAACCCACTTCGCTAGCCACGGCCAGACGCTCTTCCAAAGTCCCCGTCAGAAGCTCAGAGGCCCGATTAATCGGCAAGCCCCGGGCGGCCATCTCCTTTTGGGTCTGAACTTTGTCGCCAAACACCGCCAGCAGCTCCGGTCGAGGCCCGATGAAAGTTACGCCCGCCGCCCGCAGCTTCTGGGCGAAGGCCGCGTCCTCGGCCAAAAAGCCATACCCGGGATGCAGGGCGTCGGCCCCGCAGGACTTGACCGCCGCCAAGACCCGGTCATGGTTGAGATAACTATCCGCCGCCGAGGCAGGCCCCAAAATCACCCGCTCGTCAGCCTCCTGGACGTAAGGCAACCCCAGATCCGCCTCGGAACAGAGAATGACGCTTTTCACGCCCAGGTCCCGCAGGGTTCTGATGATCCGCCGGGCCACAGCCGCCCGATTGTTGATGGCCACCTTAGAAAACATGGCCAAACCCTTTTAAAAACGAAAAAACAAGCCTAGCGACAGGCCTGAAAACAACTGGGCGGAAAAAATTCATGATCGTCCTTGTTTTAGTGGCGTAAAAGAGTCAGCCCTGGCTCAAATCGGCTGAGAGCCAGCCTGACTCATTATAGTCAGGGCAAGTTGATTTGGCAAAAAACGGTTTTGTTTCCTCAGCGATTCTAATTTTAGCCACGAAAAAAAATTTCCGAAAAAATAGGCTCTACCTAACAATTTTAATTTATATTATACATTATTAATAAAAAGATAATAAATTTTTTATACTTATATTGCTATAAAAATATCAAAAAAACCTACTTTAGTTGCCATCAACTAAAGAGTAGAAAAGAAATTCATTAACGACCATCGGCTACAAATTGAGCCTACAGTTAAGAGGGTTACGCTTCCAAATCCCAAATAAACCTGGTCTAAAATCCGGTCGGAGGGGTGATTCCGTTTTTCGCTGTGCCACCTTCCGCTTTGGAATGACCATCATTCCGGGAAAAAAATTGGCCCACTATATCTTGAGGACAGCGGTTAAAACCCAGAAAATAAATTTATTTTATTTTATTTGTTAGACATTTATATTATATTTTAGCGCTTTAATAAATATAATTCGAGTTTTAATAATTAAAAAAGGAGGCGCAGTGTCTTGTGGTGTTGAAAATCTTGTTATTTTTGCAAAAGTAACCTTAGAATTTCCAGAACTCGGCCAGAAAAAATGGTCCGGTGTCAACTAATGACGCTTTTACAAGAAGCAATCCGCCACGGAGGGAGGGAACATCCTGTTCTGACAGTTCTGTTTTCTCGACGATGGTGTCTATTGACAACCCATGATCAGCGTTTTCAAGGCGACCGTCCGAGCTTTCTTGAGCTCTTCTCGCTCCAGGCCTTCCTCCCGACCGAGATTACGTATGACCTCATTTTCAGTAAAAGCTAACCTGTCGAACTCTTTTAGTAACTCGAAGTCGAGGCCCTCATCATTAAGCCTCAACAGCGTCTTTGCGAAGTTGTAGAGAGCGGACCTGTTCACCTCGGAAAGATTCTGATTTTTCAGGTAGGCCAGCGTATTTCTCGCGAATTCCTCCCTTGAAGTCGGAGCCGAGGCGGCGCCACCTTCCATGAAGGCGACTCACAAGACGTTGACGAAAAAACGGTTGCCATTCTCAAGCTCATTCATACTAAAGCGGTGAAGTTAGGTTGTCTTAATTTTGAAGTCATTGACGATACTTGCCTCGTTAGCGTAACCAGCGCGGAAGACGAAGCCATCAAGCCGGTCGACTGAAAATTTGGCCAAAAGGCGCTTATAGTTCGAGGCGACGCGAGATCAAGCTCGTGTCTTTCTCGCGCTGCCGCCCGAAAAAAAACCACAGGACGATGGTCTCTCTTGCTTAACGGTACGCGGAACGGGACGTCAGTCTCTAGGGCTCCTCTGGAGGAAGACGCACCTCGCGAGGCCGGAGAATGAGCAAAGTCCACCTGGAACAGCGCTTTGGAGACAAGAAGTTAAGCTAATTTACTGTAGGGATAATTCGTTCACTCTTAAAATATCTGACCCTTTACCTGAGACTTGTCAGCCCCTATAGAGACTCTAACCATTTCAACTTTGGCCATCCAATGATACTCTTTTTTTATCATTATGATAATAAATAAATATAATTTATTAACCAAACATTAACAGAATTAAAAGCGTCTCTCCGAACAAACTTATCCCTGAGTTCTCGAAACCAACGCTCAACCAAGTTCAACCATGAAGATGATGTTGCAATAAAATGAAAATGAAACCTGAGGTGAATGTCAAACCACTCTTTAACAAGCGCGATTTTATATGTTGCGTAGTTGTCCATAATCAAGTGTATTTCTTTATCTTTCGTCAATTCATCTACTAGTTGACCCAGAAAATGAACAAAATCATGACTTGTGTTTTTCTCTTTACAAATGCCATGAACAATTTCAGAGTGAACTTCTAGAGCGGCAAAAGAAAAGTTGTTCTATTTCGTTTATAGTCGCGTCCATGACTCCTAGGGCGCCTTGATGAGGAAAATGGAGAGTATTATGGCCGTTCGAGAGCCGGAATCTGATTTTTATCATCCAAGCAAACAACAATGGAGTTAGGTGGAACGGTATAAAGGCTTGACACCTCTCTAACCTTTTCAACATAATTAGAGTCGTTGCTTCGTTTGAATATCCTGAGGAGATGAGGCTTTAAGTTAGCGGCCTTCCCTATGGACTGAACAGTTGAATGGCTACAGCCTATGACTCCAGCCATTAATCTTGAGCTCCATTGAAAAATACTTTTATCCGGTAGCGTAGTGGTAATTTTGCTAACAACTTCTTCAAAATTCTTGGTCCTAACATCCGCTGGGGCCCCAACGTGGATCTTCATTGATGGCGCTAACGATTGGGCTTATTCAACAAGTTGATAGGGCCGACTCCCTCAAATAAGGTCTTAGCCGGTTGACCGGAGGCGGTCAGGTCAGCCGAGTCTAATTCATCAATTGAATCATCAATAAATAGGCCAAAGAATGAATGTTTAAATAACTTTTCAACTTTGTAATAACATATTTAGAATACCAACCTTTAACAATAATTAACCGATATTAAGATATGGGTCAGCCAATAAAATAAATATGGTTTGATTAAAAAGCCGATATTCAGCTTAAATTTTTGAGGTAAGATAACTCAACTCTGTTAGATGGCCATCAGTTACAGAATTTTATAATCTGATCGTATCTTAAAATTAAATAGATAATTGTTTTTATATAAAATAATATATAATTTTCGACAATTTATATTTTTTTCAAGAGAGAGGGACGAACGAATTATCTATACAAAACGCTAAATAGCTCTGATTAGAAAATTCATCCGCCAGGGCCATTTTAATTACCTCCCTCGTTCGGGAGATCGCTCGTGGCGGCTGGGATATTAACTCTAAGTAATTTTTTCCTGTTATTGTCGAAAACTTTACAAAACGCCATATGCCCGCGTCAGGCCAAGCCAACCAACGGCGAAGACGAACGATGGGACCGATATCCCTACCTGGAATTATCAAGGTGAATGGCGCGAGACTACATAGCCTCCTTCAGCGGCAAACCGTCGCGGAGGGTGAGAACCTCCTGTTCTGACAGCTCGCTAGCCTTGACAATGGTG
>JAISMU010000132.1 GCA_031276635.1 Deltaproteobacteria bacterium
AGATATCCGTCTTAAAATAGGCGCGTCATACTCGTCAATGAGGATCGCCACCCGGGCTTGTTCGCGAGTGAAAAGCTTTTGGATTAAAAATTTGAAATACTGGCTAGAGCTGGAAGCGACGATGTCAGTGATATTTTTTTGGGCGGCGATATTCTTGACTTCGTTCAGTAACTCTTCCTCCACTTTTTCCGGGCTGCTCGTGTTAAGCGAGGCCAAGCTCAGATGAATGACAGGATAGGGCTGCCAGTCATAATCAGAAGAGTCGATCCAAAGGCCCTTGAAAAGCTCACGGCGCCCCTCCAGGATGGCTTTTAAGGAGCTCACGGTCAGGGTTTTGCCGAATCGACGGGGCCGAGACAGAAAATACGGTATTTTGTGCCGAACCAGCTCATAAAGAAGTCTGGTCTTATCAACATAAAGATAATCGTGTTGGCGTAACTCAGAAAAACTATCGATTCCATAGGGAATAATTTTCATTTTTCAACCTTTGAATCATAAATATCGAAACAAAACAATTAAAATTTAATTTAATTTAAAACATATGAAAAATATTACTTTTTGGTTAAGACAAGCTTACTAAGTACTAACTTCAATGCGATAGCCTAACAAAAATTTAAATTATAGAACATTACTAAAAACCGCTTTTAAAAATTTAATTTTTTTGATTTGCGATATTTTATTATATTACCTAAATCCGACTGGAACGGCAAGCTTTTTTTCTTAACGGATTAACGCGGAGTGCCGCCTGTAATATGCCTGGTCGAGCCCCCTTGGTAAACCACGGGATCACTTCAATTCTTCGTCAAAACGCTCAAGGGCGAGGATGTAGATTACAGTATTCTGTCTAGCGGACGGTAAAAGCTCATGATGGGGAGCGCCCTCCCCCCGGTGTCAGGAAACTCAGAGTTCCACGAGAACTGACTGTTATTTCAGGCACCGTTGTTCACCGGAAAGGCCGTCTCCAGAGCCATGTGGCAATTTTCGTGTGATTTCCAGTAGTTACTGTTATTTTACAGAAAAGCTGTCTCACAGGCCAAGGCGTATTGTCGGAAAATTTCGCTGTGATTTCGGCTACTTACAGCTTGTTTCACGGTAAGCTACTTCCTTGGGCGCGAGTTTCAAGAGACAATGGGATTGCTGGCGCTGTCTTCACCCAGGAGAGCGAACATCTCGCCGCCAACCAGATTTTTTGTCGCGTTCCACTCGGGCTTAAACTCTTGGATCGCGCCTTTCTTTGACAGGAGGCATTCGTCCAGCCAGGGATAACTCAGGTTCGCGTCAACTTTAATTTTCCAGGTTCTCTCGCCTCAGGCGTGAATTCGCGAACAAACGCGACCAGCGCTTGAAGGCTAAACCACCATAGACCGGGGCTCCAAGGGCACTGGCCGGTTCAGGCCATCAACCTTGACCACCCGAGGTTGGAAATTCCTGGCCTCCCGCTCCTCCATCTGGGCGAAGGCCATAATAATGACCAGGTCCCCCACCGCCGCGAGCCTGGCCGCCGCCCCGTTGAGGCACACCAGGCCCTTTTCGGCCGAGGCCAGGCAATAAGTCTCAAATCTCTGGCCGTTATTGACGTTGGCGATGAGGACGCGCTCATGCTCATACAGGCCCGCGGCCCTCATGAGCTCCCCATCAATGGAGACGCTCCCGTTGTAATCAAGGGCGATCCGCTGGACCACCGCCCGATGAATCTTGGATTTCAATAACGTTACCAGCGCCATCAGGCCTCAGCCTCCCAGAGAAAATTGTCAATCAGGCGGGTTTTCCCGAAAAAAACAGCGATGGCCACCAGGGCCTGGCCGGTCACCTGAGGAATCAAACTGAGTCCCCGGGTCTCAACAATCTCGGCGTAATCAAGTCTGGCTAAGGTCTCCGCGACCACAATCCGCCGCATTTCCGCCAAAATCAAATCGCTCCGCCGCTCCCCGGCCCGCAAAAGCCGCTCAGCCGCCCGCAAGGCTCTTTGCAAAACCAGGGCCGCTGACCTTTCCGCCGGGCTCAGATAAACGTTGCGGGAACTCAAAGCCAGGCCATCAGGCTCGCGGACGGTGGGACCCGGGATCATGGCCAAATCCAAGCCCAGGTCCTCCACCATGCGCTTGATGATAAAAAACTGCTGGGCGTCTTTGAGCCCGAAATAGGCTCGGTCCGGCCCCAAGAGGGCGAACAGTTTCAGGACCACCGTCAAAACCCCCCGGAAGTGGGTTGGCCGGGAGCGACCGCAGAGGTTGACTGACAAGCTCGGGGCCTCCACGTAAGTGGCGTAACCCGGGGGGTACATCTCCACCGGCTGAGGGTGAAAAATGAGATCCACCCCCAGAGACTGACACAGCTCGCGGTCGCGCTCGAAATCCCGGGGATAAGAGGCCAGGTCCTCGCCCGGGGCGAACTGGGTGGGGTTGACAAAGACACTGACCGCGACCCGCTCGTTGTCCGCCCGGGCCAGACGGATCAAGCTGGCGTGCCCCTCGTGCAAGTAGCCCATGGTGGGAACCAGGCCTATGGAAAATTTTTGGCCTTTCCACGAGCGGATTATAGCCTTGGCCTGGGCTTGAGTTTCAACGATTTCCACGCGAGCTCCCCCCGCTTAATACATTTTGGGGATAGACACGTCCGGCCCGTCAAAACAGTGCTCCGGGCCTGGAAATTCCCCTTTCTTTACCTCAGCGACAAACCGGCCAAAAGCCAAGCGAATCAGATCCCCGGCCTCGGCGTAACGGCGAACAAACCTGGGCGCGAACCCCTCAAACAGGCCCAGCATGTCATGATAGACCAGAACCTGCCCATCGCAGTGGGGCCCGGCCCCGATGCCAATGGTGGGAATAGTGAGAAGCTCGGTCAACTTTTTCATGACATTGGCGGGCACGCACTCGACCACCACCGCGAAGGCCCCGGCCGCCTCCACCGCTTTCCCATCCTCAAAAAGCCGCCGGACCTGCTCTTCATCCTTGCCTTGGACTTTGAACCCCCCCATGGCGTTGACCGACTGGGGAGTCAGGCCTATGTGGCCCACCACGGGGATGGAGGCGTTGACAATGGCCCGGATCTGGTCAGCCACCACCACCCCACCCTCCAGCTTGACCGCCTGGGCCCGACCTTCCTTCAGCAGGCGCCCGGCGTTCTCCACGGCCTGGGGAACCGAGACCTGGTAGGACATGAACGGCATGTCGGCCACCACCAAGGCGCTCTTCGCTCCCCGGGCGACGGCTTTAGTGTGGTGGATAATGTCCTCCATGGTGACCGAGATGGTGTCCTCGTAACCCAGAATGACGTTCCCTAGGGAGTCCCCCACCAGAATGGAGTCCACCCCGGCGCTGTCGACCAGACGAGCGAAGGAGTAGTCATAGGCGGTTAGCATAGTCAGTTTCTCGCCCTTGGCCTTGGCCGCCGCGAAAGTGGAGACTGTTTTTCTCATAAGCGCCCCTTTTCAATGAAAGGCTCAGGGTTTTTCCAACAGCCGGCTCAAGGGCCCAAAATCTTGGCCTGGCCGCTTGAGCTGAGCCACCTTGACGAGTTTTTTGGCCAAAAGCCGGTACAGCTCTCGGTCCTCCCCAGTTAGAGCCGCCAGATGCCCGGCCACCGTGCCCACGTCCCCTCGCTCGACCGGCCCGGTCAAAGCGGCCACCGGGCCATACTCAGTGATGGAGCGGGCGTTGTTGAGCTCAAGCCGAAAGAGAGCGGCCTCGGCCCCCGCCAAACCGCACAAGCCCAGAAGATCCGCCCCCATCTGGGCCAGGGCCACGGCGAAGTTGGAAACTATGGCGGCCGCGCAATGATAAAGGGTTTTTTTGGACTTATCCAGAACTTCGACCTGATGGCCCAGGGAGCTGAAAAGACTTTTCACCCGAGTCACCGCCGGCTCCTGGCCCTCAATGGCGAAGAAGGCCTCAGCCAATAGCTTCTGGGAGCGATATTTGTCTGGAATGGCCATCAGAGGATGAAGCGAGAGCCCCCAGGCTCCGGTCTCCTCCAGGCCCAAAAAAACGTCCGAGGATAGGGACCCACTGCAGTGGGCGAAAATCTTGCCCGCGAAAGAGCTGGCCTCAACCTGACTCTTAGCCAGGGACTCCCAGACTGGGCCGATGAGCCCATCAGGCACGGTCAGAAAAATAAGATCCGCCGCCTGGATCAGAGCCAGCGGAGACTCAAAGAAGGCCGAGCCGGTCAACTGAGCCGCCTCGCGCGCCGGCCCCGGGTCGCGAGAGGCGTAACCCACGATGGTCAAAACCTGACCCGCCTCGCTCCGGCTGGCCAGATACTGACCCAGGCAGAAACCGACCTTGCCAGCCCCAATAAAGCCAATCCTCATAATCGCGCCTTTCGCCCAAGGCTCAAAACCCAGGGCGCCTCAAGCTGAAAAATCGCGAGGGAATTGGAGAATAATACCGCCAAAGGACGAAATTTTCAAGAATTAGACCGAGACTCCAGCGATTCAAATTTTTGTCGAAAAGATCCGGTAGCTGTCCAAGTCAGACAACGAAATTAAACCTTAATTGGTAAAATAATATATATTTCTAAAACCTAAATCAATTAAAATTATTTTTTTCATGGTTAAAACCACCTTTTTATTTCCCCCCTACTATTGTCAAACCTCAAGCGCGGTGGCATAATTAGACTTAGTCTCTCTCCATGACTACTTTATCTTTTTTATTTACGTTGGGTCGTCCCTACCGCCCCCCAACGACCTAGCCATTAAATAAGGGATGGAAGAAATGTCCTTGAAAGAGTTTCCTCTTGGCAATCAGTCATTCGCGCGAATAATTGGCGAAAATCTTTTATCCGCGGATATGACCAGATACATTTATAATCTTGTGACTAGCGAGGATAGGAACTTTTTTCTGTCTCGGCCTTGTCGTTTCGGCAAAACCCTTTAGATATTCACCTTCTTCTCAAAAGCTTAAGGCTAAACAAAAAATAAATTTTTGTTTGATATAGCTCAACAAGATCTTACTGAAGCTGAACAAAGACGATTGCTTTTCCAGGCCGCCCTGGAATGGCTCTTGAAAGATGACATGAATAAAAATCTGGCCTCGCTGGTCCTGGAAAAACTGCCGCCGGAGAACATTAAAAAAGAGTTGCTCAAGTTGGGCGAAACTATAATTCTGCCCTCTGAGACCGCGGACCTCTCCGACGCGGAAATTGACCAACTGTAGACAAGAGGCCTTGAGGGATATGACCCTAAAGAACTACCACCATTTCTTTGGGCCGGAGGTTAACAAATTTATCAACCTCGCCATAGCCTTCTATGGCGATGGCTCCAAGATGAAAGTTGTTTTTGGCCATGAGAAGCCAGAGGCTGAAAGCTCCCCCAACAGCCCAAAAGCTTGAATAGACCAACTGGGCCAATTCGGGCGCGCCACCCTCGGCCTCGGTCAGAGCCTGGACCGCCGTTCCCACCACCAACGAGCGGCTTAGTCGACGCTCAAAAAAATAATTTTTTCTCCGGCGTTGGCCTAAACCAATTTAAAAAACCCTGAACCCTAGGTTGCCCCTCATGAGCGCTTCACCTCTCGCCCTGGCCCTGGCCCGGGATCTGAGCCTGAAACTTTTAGAACGGCGGGCCATCTCGGCCACGACTCTTCCCGAGGCTTTGAGCGCTTTGGCGGCGACCGGCCAGAGCGCCCTACTCCAGTCGCCGCCTATTCCGGGCCTCCCCATCCTAAGGTTGGCCGGGACCCTCACCGCCACCCAGATCGAGCGCGGTTGGCTAGGCCGAACCGCCGCGGTGGCCGAGAGTCTGAGCCAAAACGCCCAGCTTCTGAAAGAGATCGCCTCCAAGCTACCGCCCGACCGAGCCAAGGAGATATTGTCGCTAACCCTCTCTCTGATCGTTAAGCTCATGGAAACCAATGGCGTCAGCCCCAGCGGCTGGCCCGCCATCTTTGAGGAGCTGGCCCTGACTCTGGGCCGATTGGCCGAGAACTAAATCCTCCCACCAGCTCCGTAACTCCTCTTCCGGGGGACTTAAAGTCAGAATCTCCTTGGTCGAGGGTAACTTAAAACGCAGGCCAGCGGCCCGGAGAGCCAGGCGAGGATAGGGCCCACCCCCGTAAAAGGTGTCCCCCAGAATGGGATACCCCTCAAAGGCCAGGTGCAGTCGGATCTGGTGGGTGCGCCCGGTCAGGGGCTCCGCCGCCCAGAGAACCAGGCCGCCCTGGGTCGCGATGACCCGCAGGATGGTCTGGGCGGGCTTGCCGGGCCCGGTCGCCCGGGCCACGTAATGTTGCCCGGCCTTGGCTACGCAGGCGCGGACGGTTTTCTCTGACCAGAGCGGAGGCGGGCCCTGGGTGAGGGCCAGATAGAGTTTGCGCACCCGACCAGCGCTGAAAGCCTGGCCCAGAATCCCGGCCGCCGCTGAGCTCCTGGCCACGAGCAAAAGCCCGGAGGTCCCGGCGTCCAGGCGGTGAGGCAGCCGGAGAACCTGGCCAGTCAGCCTCTCCAGGGCGGCCTGGGCGTTATTGTAGTTGTCGTGAGGCACCGACTGCGCGGGCCGGCCCGACTCCTTGTTATAAACCAGGGCGGTCTCGTCCTGAAAAACTATCCGGCCAGGATCAGCCTGATAAAAACGGTTCGGCCCATAGCGGGGCCAGCTCAAGCGAAATTTCTGGCCCGTCTCCAGGGGTTTGGCGGGATCGGGCTGGGGCCGGTCCTGCAGCCATAAGCTGCCAAAGTCCACCAGGTCCCTCGCCTCCTCCGGGCTCAAGGGCCCCAACTTGGCGACCAGCCGCCAGGTCGGTTCCCCGGCCAAATCCCTGGGGACCAGGCCAGTCACAAACGGGGGCTGGCAATTAAAAGGCTCTTTCGCGGGGGGATCTGGCAGCGGCGCGTCAAAAAAAGACTCTATATCCCTCACAAATCTATCTCCAATCGTTGGCCCAAGGCCGCCTCCGTCAGAGTCAGAGCCACTTCCCAGGCCAAAACTTCCACCCCCGCCTTGACCACAGCCCGCAAGGTCCGGGCCCAGACCGGGTCAATTTCGGCCGCTGGCCGAAAAAGCCGCGCTTTACGCTGAGCCAGAATCAAAAGAATGGCCCGATCGCCGGACCGGGCCAACTCCGCCAGCTCCAAGAGGTGCCGCGTCCCCCGCTGGCTCACCGCGTCGGGAAAAAGAGCCACCCCTTGCCTGACCAGGGAGCAATTCTTGACCTCCACCCAGACCGTCTGGCCCGTCAAAGTTGTCAGTTTCAAATCCAGGCGACTCCGCCCGACCCGAGCCTCGGGGGTGACCAGGGCTTTCTGGGGCCAACCGGGAAAAAAACCCGCCCGAGCGGCCAGGGCGGCCAGGCGGTTGGGCAGAGAGGTGTTGACGCCCACCAGGCCATCGGGCATCTGGATCATCTCCCAGGTGTAGGGACAACGCCTTTGAGGATTAGCGGCCCGACTCAGGAAGACCGGGCGCCCTGGCTCACTGCACTCCAGCATGCTCCCGGTGTTGGCGGTGTGGCAAAGGGCCTCTTCCCCGCTCTCCAGACGGACATCGGCCAGAAAACGCTTGTAACGCCGCAGTAGAGTTCCTCGATAGAGGGGCGGCCAGGGCAAGGAAATCATCGGTTAGCCCAGAATTCCCGGATCAAGGAGAGAATCTTCGCGGGATCCGGCGGCACCCACAACCCTTCAGCCAACTGCCCGCGAAACCAGGTCCGCTGACGTTTGGCCAAGCGCCTGGTTCGCAAAAAAACCCGCTCCTGGGCCGTCTCCAGGGAAATCTCCCCGGCGAGACAGGCCTGAGCCTCCAGATAGCCGATGGCTTTCAAGGGTTTGAGGTCCGGGTCCCAACCAGCCGACAGAAGATTTCGCGTCTCGGCCAAAAGGCCCGCCGCGAACATCTGGCTGGTCCGCCGGCGGATGTCCGCGTCCAATTCCGCTGTGGGCCGATCAATGATCAGAGTCAGGGTCTCAAAGGGTTGGTCAGCCAGGTTATGCCGCCCCTGAAAGTCCACAATGCTCCGGCCAGTGGCCCGAATCACCTCCAGGGCCCGCTCCAACCGGGTCAGATCCCGAGGCTGGATTCTGGCCGCCGCCAGAGGATCCTCTCGCGCCAGCAGAGCGTGCAGATCCTGACCCTGACGCCGGGCCTCCCTTAACTCGGCCCGTATCCCCTCCTGCCGCCCCGGCCCTGGAAACAGCCCCCGACAAAGGCTCCGCAGGTAAAGCCCGGTTCCCCCGACTATCAGAGCCGGACGATCCGCTCGCCAGAGCCTCTCCACTAGGGGCCGGGCCAGGGCCAGGTAAGCGGCCGCGTCAAAGGGCTCGTCTGGGTCCAGGATGTCCAGCAAGTGATGGGGAACCCGCTGGCGGTCAACCTCCGTGGGTTTGGCCGTGCCGATATCCAGGCCCCGGTAAAAAGCCAGGCTGTCGGCGTTGATGATCTCCGCCCCCAGAGCCTCCCCCACCCCCAGAGCCAGGCGGCTTTTGCCCGAACCGGTCGGGCCGGTCAGAATAATGGCTTTAGGCCGGGTCATGGGAAGCCGCGCCCGCCGGCGTCTCCGTCGGCTCGGTCGACTCCACCGAGGGCGCGGGTAAGTCTAGGGCGAGAGCGGCGGCCTCGGATTGACCCGAGTCAGACTCGGGCGAAACGGCCCCACCTGAAACAGACGGGTCGCCAGCTAATTCTGGGGAGCCAGATTGGCCAGCCTCGGATTTAACCGGCTTCCGTGGCCCGGGGATTTTCAGCAGACTATCCAGGCCCATCCAGATCAGGACGCCCACCAGACCCAGAAAAAAAGCCGAAAGACCAGCCAAAAAAGCCAAAGGGGAGCCCAATTGAAATTTCACCACCACCACGCAGATGACAATTGAGGCCCCGAAAACCAGATAAAACTTCAGGATCGTCCACCAGATGGAGTAAGGGAGCCGACCGGGGCGGCTGTTGACCACGGCCCGGCGCAAGAGCAGGACATTGGCCAGGACCAGGCCCCCTCCCAGAAGCGATCCGACCAGCCCGGACGCCCCGGCCAGAATTGAGCTGACCACCACCGCGAGACTCGCCAGAACCAGGCAAAGCCGGACAAACAGGGAGCTGTAGCGGATAATGTCCAGAATGGGCTTGGAAAAGACCGGGTTTGTCTCGCTCATGGGGCGTCCTTTTTATCTTTTTCCTGGCTTTTCTCCAGCCTCATAGCCAGAACGTAAACATTGCGATAACCGGCCACCACCCCCAACAAAAGGCCAATGACAAAACACCAGGGCCGAGTGCCCAGGAAATTGTCCAGCCACCAACCCCCGGCCGCGCCCAAGAAGATAGCGATGACCAGGGCCAGGCCGATGGAGGAGGCCGTGGCCAGAACCGAGGCCTGGCGAATCCGGTCTTTGGGAGGCTCGGGCGGGGAGGAAACGGCCATAAAAATATCCTTGACGGGGTCAAAAAACGCCACGCGGGCCGCGCTAACGCTGGCCTATGGTCTCAAAGAACGGATTAAAAGGCAAGATCGGGTTTGGAGAGAATATCAGGTCTGAGGGAAATGTATTGAATAAAAACTCAATTTATTACAAGCTGTTTACAACTATATTATAGTTTTCGGCCATATAATTTAAAATAATTGTGCGATGACAATCTTTAGGATTTTTTTCCATGCACATCAAAACAAGCCTATTTTCAGATTTGAGATATTCAGATAATTTATCTAAATAAGCTGTTTTAGCACTCAAAGATTCTTTATATATTTCAAATAATTTGCCATAATCCGAGGGAGAACTATATAATTTCCGCAAAGCGGTGTCAATGCCCAACTCCGGTATATGGATATATTTTACTCCGATCGCCCCGGTGATCGTTTTCAAGATAGATTTTGAAAAGCCAAATTTATAACTAAAAGCATTTTTTCGAACGTCACATAAAGTATAAATATTATTTAATAAAAGAGTATTAAAAAAACTTTCAACAGTTATTCCTTCGTAACCAAAAGAAAACATTATTTGATCAGATTGTTTTGACAAATTAAACTTATAATTACTTACATTTTCAATAATTGAATTGTTATAATTTTTATTTTGATTATTTAAATCGAAATTAATAGCATAATAAGGATATAGATTGAACAATTTTTCAGCTAGAAGATCATTTCTTAAGGGGTCAATCTGAGCCTGGTCAATCGGAAAAATAGGCCCCACCGAAGTCGTTGGAACAATTGGTTCCTCGGCGGTCAGATAGCCGAATTTCACCAGCCAACCAAGGTCGTAATCCAGTTGAAATGAAAAAGGACCAGATTTACAGGGGAGAAATTCAAAATAATTCAGATTTAACTTATTTTCGTATAAAAAGACTAAATTTTGAAGGTCAATAGAACTTACGCCACCAGAAAGATTATTAATAAAAGCCAAAAGAAACATTTGAAGTTTCGTAGAGATTTTTTTGAGCGGACCTACCGGCAGGTCTGGAGGACAGGTTGTTGAGTCAGTCAGGGTCAAGTTGAGTCCTCATTAGGTCAGAGGGGAACAAAGCCAAAAGTTCTGACCAAGAAATAAACGCGAGCCAACATCAAGCCAAAACAAGCCTTTGCGGGATCGAGCCTGTAATTTTAACGAATTCAAGCTGAAAATAAAATCTACACATTTTTGAGGTATAAGTCCAGGAAATTTTAGGATCTTAGAAATTCTAATGTGGGGGTATTCCCCAAAGATGACTCACCCTCGGTTCTGGCGCAGTTGGCGCAGTCGCTACCAAAATTTAAATTTGGTAGAAAAAAAGTAATAAATTTTTAACTTATATATTTACTAATATATAATTTCGCCATATAAAAATTTAGTTATCTATTTTTAACGACTTGAATTCGCGTGTCCCTTCAGGTAAGATAAGTTTCAACAAAATTTGCTCATCTGAGACGACTATAATTAATACCTTAAAACTATATTAAATAACTTATTACAAACAAAATAACATTAATTTAACGAATATATTACAATTTTTTACATTTAATAAAAAAAGTTGGTTGTAAATGGACCAGATAAAATTTCAAACCGTACTTGAAATTGGTGAAACAATCGCTGTTGAGTTTAAGCGTTGCAGCGGAGGTATAGGTATCGATACTTTTAAAACTGTATGCTCTTTTTTAAATCGTTTTGGTGGAGATATATACCTAGGAGTTGAAGATAATGGCACTGTATGCGGTATTCCTGAAAATGAAACCGCTAAAATTATAAAAAATTTTATTACGATGACTGTAAATCCTGAAGTGATTAGTCCTACTGTTTGTCTTTCACCAGAAATATTTGATTATAACGATAAAAAAATTATACATGTTTATGTACCTCCGTCTTCAGATGTTCATAGTTTTAAAAAAACAATCTATGATCGGATTGACGATGCTGACGTGAAAGTTACCTCTACAGATTTAATTGCTTCAATGTATATTCGAAAACAAAATTTTTATACAGAAAGAAAAGTATATCAATATATTAGTAACGAGGATCTTAGGATTGATTTATTGCCTTTAGTTCGTCAAATGGCGATAAATCATGATATAAACCATCCGTGGAAGTCGATGACTGATACTCAATTATTACAAAGCGCAGGGTTGATCTCTAAGGATTGGTCAATTAATAAGGTGGGTTTTAATTTAGCTTCTATTTTGCTTCTTGGGCGTGATGATGTAATTAAATCAATTGTTCCAGTATATCGTACAGATGCTATTAAACGAAAAATAAATGTTAACCGTTATGATGACCGTTTAATTGTTGATACTAATCTTATTGATAGTTATAGATTATTAATGGATTTTGCTAGTAAAAATCTATTGGACAAATTTTATTTGGAAGAAGATGTACGAATTAACCTTCGTTCTGGGATAACAAGGGAAATGCTTGTTAACTCGTTGATTCACCGAGAGTATACAAGTTCGTATATCTCCAAATTTGTCATTGAAAATGAACAAATGTTTACCGAAAACGCGAGCCGAGCTAAGTTCATTGGCTCGATTAATTTAGATAACTTTGAGCCTATTCCCAAAAATCCTTTGATCGCGTCTTTTTTCCGAAACATTGGTTTAGCTGACGAACTTGGATCCGGGGTTAAAAAACTTTACCATTATGTTCGGCGTTATTCTGGCCAAGATCCTCAGTTAATTGAGGGAGATATTTTTCGGATCATTGTCCCATTAGACGATAACTATTCTTTTGATGTTGGAATTAGTTCAAGAAGAGTTCACAGCGGCGCAATCTACGGAAAGCCTGGCGAGGCCCTAAGCGGAATAACCGGCGCCGAAGTTAGCGGAAAGCCCGGTGAGGCTTTTAGCGGAATAAACCGCGCCGAAGTTAGCGGAAGGCCAGGCGGAGAGCCCAGCGGAAAGCCCGGTGAGGCTTTTAGCGGAATAAACCGCGCCGAAGTTAGCGGAAAGCCAAGCGGAAAGCCCGGTGAGGCCTTTAGCGGAATAAACCGCGCCGAAGTATCAGAAATCCGTCAACGTATTATGGCTAAAATGCTAAATAACTCATTCGTTTCAGCGAAAGAGATTGCCAATGAGCTTAAAATCGATAGACGAAATGTCGAATCGCATATCAGGGCTTTAAAAAAATTTGGTTTGATAAAGCGCGAAGGAAGCAAAAGATATGGCAAGTGGGTCGTCGTCTCTTAGGTTTTAAAGTAAATGCCCTTGAGGCGCGGCCGCCCCTTCGAGCGCCTGAAAGCTCACATTTTTTCCATGATTTCGGTTAATTACGTTTTGTTTGTGATAAAACTCAAAATATACTATTTTATACTAATTATATTATCTAATAATATACTAAAATGTTTTAATATATCTTTTTCTTTTTTATCAAGATCTTTAATATAAATTTTCCCATTCATGATAGAACCTTTAACAGTTTTAAATAAACTAAACAGATCTGTTGGACTAATATTAACATTACTAAGCATATTTCTAAACAATACATATACAATATTAGAAATAAAAGATATCATTAAATGACCATTTAATACAAATTCATTATTTTTAAAATTATTAAAACAGTTAAATTTATTTTTTTCAATATTAAAATTTTTTTTAATTATTTTTTTTGCAAAATATAATTGGAATAATTCATCTAGTTTAATTTTATTGTTTGATACTAATATTAAAACATTATTTTTAGATAATTTTAAATTTTTTTTATTGCTATCTAGTTTATTTTCTTTTGATTTATTATTTACATTAGTAATTATATAAAAATAAACATAATTATTTAAGTGGATTTTACGAATAACCTTGACCAAAAAATCTTGCTGAAGGTCATTGGCCTGGTTGGCGACATCGTTCATATCAGGTAAGTTTTGACGAACTAATTCTTTATAAATTGACATATTTTTAGGAACTTTAATTAAATAAGGAACAGATAAATCATGCAATCTTATAATATTAGATGTTGAATAATAATTTACATCCAATACGATATTATCAATATTAATATTATCAGTTGACAGCTCGTTAATAGTTGATTTTAGTGCTAATAAATCGTTTTCATTTTTAGATATAAACTTATAATATAATGGTAAGTTTGAAGTTCTATCCGTAATATATATTATCTTCATTTTATTATTTATTTTATAATTATTATTCAATAAAAAACAATTAATTCTATTGGATAAATGATTATTATCTATTAAAATGTCATGTTCATTGTTACGTTTTGAAAAAAAATTTAAGTGAAGTCGAAAGAACTGACGCCAAGTTTTTTCTAAACCTAATTGTATACAAAAATCACTTAATTGATGAGACATCATCTTTGCTTCAGGATATAAAATCCTTCCATAAGATGAAATATAATCATCAAAAGCATTACTATAAGCAGCACCTCTACCTAAAAGCTTAAAATTTAATAAAGACAGTAAAGTATCTTGATGATCTGGTAACGTTTGTTTAATAACGTCAATATAACCTGATTTATCTAACAGTTGCCTTACAATCCAGTAGTCTCCAAAATCTATGGCATCCTCTGGAACAGAATTCAAATTTTTAAACTCCGCAGGGACATCAAAAAACCCTTTCTCAGGATTAAAACAATAAATTCCCCTCTCTTTACTTTGAAACACTCCTTTTTCCTTATCTATAACCCGGCCAAGATAAATTGATTCGTGAACAGGGTTTTTTTGGTTTGGAACCCTTTTGGAAACGCAAAAAGTTCCATATTCTACCCCATTTTTACTTTGATATCGAAAAAAACCAGGCGCCATACAATCAACTTTATCAAATAAAATAATATAAAAAAATTATATAAATAAATACCAAAAATTTAAATTAATATATTTATTCTAGGTTAAAATGGTTTGACCTGGTTTTGGTAAAGCCGCAAATTTTTAAGCCCACGGCCCCCTTCCCTTTCCCCTGGCCACGCCACGAATCACTGCCAATTAGATCTAAAGACTTGAGTCTGGCCTTGGTCAACCAGAATAAATCTGGCGAGCCCTCACACTAATTCCCGACCCTGGTGACGAAGAGTCAGCCCCACCAGTCGCAAGTTGTCTGAGCCAGGGCTCGACCAGTTGGCTAATCTTTGCGCACCTCGGGATTGAGCCCCAGGCATTTTTCCGCGAACTGGCACCAGCGAGCGCATCCCTCATCCAACTTGGGGTTAGGAAAGATATGGCCGCAGCCAGGGCACTTTCGGCGAGCGTCATCCTTGAAAAACTCCACCCTGGCTCCGCAGGCGGGGCAAGTTATCTCAAAAATATCCTCCGGTCGCCAAAAGGCCGTGTCTTGGCCAGGGCACATGGTTATGGCCATAGTTTAGCTCTCCATTCCAGGCTGAAACTGCCCGGTCTGAGAAACCCGGTAAGGGGACACCGCCAGGTCCCGGCCAGCCCGGGAAGCGGCCTGGTCAGTGACCCATTTCAGGCCCTGGCAGCAGGGCACCGTCATCATGACCACGGTGATTTTCCGCAAATTAGGGTTATTAAGCAGAACCGAGGTCAACTTGTCCGCGTAATTGTCCGCGTTAAATTTGGGGCAACCGATCAAAAGGGGCCGGCCAGCTAAAAAACCTTGAAAACCAGGAAAAGCGAACGCTGTGCAATCGGCGGCCAGAACCAGTTCGGAAGAGGACAAAAACGGAGCTTTCGGGGAGATCATCTCAAACTTGATGGGCCAGGAAGTCAAGCCCTTAACCAGGGCGCTTCGCTCTAGCTCAAGGCCCGGCCAAGGCAACTCCGGGCTACCCTTCTGGCCACCGGCCTCAAGAGCCTCAGCCGGGCGGGCGACGACCTTAAGGGCTCCTTTGGGGCAAGAGCCCAGGCAATGTAAAAAACCATCGCAACAACTCTCATTGACCCGGGCTTTGCCGTCAGCGATGGACAGAGCCCCCTCGGCGCAGCTGGACAGGCATTGGCCACACCCGTCACAGAGATCCAGATCTATCTCAATCATGTCTTTCATAAAAGCCATAAAAAACCTTCAACAATCAAGGAAATAGCTTAACCGCCCGAGCGACTCAGGCAGGCCAAGACCAAAAAAATTATCGCCTAAAAATATTGTCTGGAGGTTGACTAAAGTCAAAAAAACTTTTAACGCCAAAAAAAAATTGCAACAATGAACATGAAGACAGCTGAAAAGAAAAATGAGCTAACCAATGGTCATCTAATAATTAATTTTATCACATGAAGAAAGATTGGAAAAGAAAAAAATAATAAAATTCACCCCAGCCGACGAAAAGTCAAAAATACTCTGAAAACCGGATCAAATCAGGGCGAGACAGCCTGGCCAAAAGTTTTCGGCCGAGGGACCATTGGCGGTCGGCTCGGTTAACGTCTCCGACCGTTTATTAGAAGTTTAAAGTCTTTAAAAATTTACTAA
>JAISMU010000124.1 GCA_031276635.1 Deltaproteobacteria bacterium
GACAGAGCCGCCTCCTTTTGAGACAGAGCCTCTTCCTTTTGAGACAGAGCCGCCTCCTTTTGAGATAGAGCCTCGTAGACCTGAGCAAGTTCGGATTTTAAAGGTTTGGCGATCACCTCTTCAAGATAGTCACAAAGTAAATTTATTTTATTCTCTCATATGTGAAATAATAAATAATTGCAATATTTATAATAATAAAATTTAAAAAAATTACAAGTTAATATTAAAAAAAACAATAAAAATTTTTGCTAATACATGTAATATGTTATTTATTTTTTTACATTAAATAAAAAATATATGTTATTGAATAAATTTTAAAATTTATTAATTTTTATAATATTTAAATGAATAAAAAATATAAATGTATGGTTTAAAATTATTATATATAAAAAGCTTTACGTGAATATTAAAAATAAATATTAAGTATCTATCTTGCAATAATCCAGGAAATAAAATTTACTATTGTCTTTTAGTTGAGTAATGAATACATATAATGTTTTCCAATTTTTAAAAAGAGTTAAAGAAATCAAAATTTAAAATTGGTTAAAAATCGACAGGAGTACTTATAATACAAATGAATAAATAATCTGGCGGCCCTAGCCAAAAGTCATTTTTTCAGGAAAGAAGCTTGGTAACATATTGAAATCACTACTTTTATTTGAGGCGCGATTTTGAAAACTAAAGTTTTGACGAAGGCGTCAATAAAGTCTTATTTCTGGTCTGTCTTTTTTGCTTGACCCGGGGCGGCCACCAGGCGCAAGCGGATAGTCTCGACCACCGGCCCCCCCAGCTCAATGGCGTATCGTTCGACCCACTCTTTGAGCTTGTAATGATAACGGTCCAGATACACCGAGGCCTTAACTCGCGCGTAGAGAACCCCGGCCTCAAACCGGTAGGGCTCGGTGTTTTCGGCCGCCTCCTCGACCACGCGGGGCCAGAGGTCGAAGATCCGCTTGTTACGGATGGTAAAATAAAGAGAGCCATTTTCCATCGATTTGAGGATCAGCTCTTCTAGGCTTTTGGGCCCATCGGAGAATCTTCGCCCGCTCACGCTTGCCTCTCGCCGTCGTCTGGCCTGACTGGAATTTTCGATAACTCGCTGGCTGGTCGGTCGTATTTTACCAAATTTTTCATCTTTTTACTTTAAACCTTGGAGAATCGCCAGCCGAGCGTAAAAGCCATTTTTGGCCATCAGCTCCTCGTGGTCCCCAGCCTCGACCAATCGGCCCTGGTCCAGGACCACCACCCGGTTGACCCGCCGGATGGTTGAGAGGCGATGGGCGATGATGATGGAGGTCCGGCCGGCCAGGACCGTGGCCAGAGCCTTTTCGATCTGGAGCTCGGTGGCGGTGTCCACAAAGGCCGTGGCCTCATCAAGGATAATGATCCGCGGAGCCTCAATCAGGGCCCGGGCGCAGGCCAGCAGCTGCTTTTGCCCGGCCGAGAGCCCTTGGCCGTCCGCCCCCAGCGGCTCCTGATAGCCCCGGGGTAGCTTTTTGATGAACTCGTCGGCCCCGACCGCCTCAGCGGCCGCGTAGATGGCCGCGTCCGGCAGGTCGGCCCGACCCAGGCGGAGGTTGGCCATAACCGTGGCCGCGGCCAGATAGACGTCCTGGGTGACCAGGGAGATCCGGCGGCGGTGGGCTTTGAGGTCGAGGTTCCGGAGGGGCTGGCCGTCAAAGAGGATCTGGCCTCGGACCGGGTCATAGAAGCGCAATAAGAGACTGATGAGGCTGCTTTTGCCGCTGCCGGTGGCTCCGACCAGGGCCACCGACTCCCCGGGCTCAATGGTCAGGCTCAGATCCTTTAAGACCATGGGCCGGTCTGGGCCATAGCTGAACCAGACCCCGGCCAGCCGGACTTGGCCGCCGGGCTCCAGGGGCCGCAGGATGGGGGGGTCGGGGACGAGGATATCCTCGTTCCGAAAAATCTCCTCCAGACGTTCCATGGAGGCGAAAGCCGACTGAAAGGTGTTGAGCTTTTCGGCCAAATCCTTGATGGGTAGGAAAAAACGGTTGGCGTACCCGACAAAGGCGGCCAGGGTTCCCAGGGTCACGGTCTCCCCCAGGACGGCCAGCCCGCCGAACCAGAGGACCAGGGCCAGGACCGTGGTGGCGCACAGGTCCACCAGCGGCAGAAAGACGGCCACCGAGCGGACCTGCCGGCGACCGGCCTGAAAGTTGGCCTCATTGAGTTCCTCAAAGGCTTTTTCCGTGGCCTCTTCCTGCCCAAAGGCCTGGATGACGGCCAAGCCCTTGATGGACTCGTTGAAGAACTGGTTGATGGCCGCCACCTTGGCCCGCAGGTCCCGGTGGATGGCCCGGGCCTCTCGACCGTAGCGCCAGGTCAGGGTGGCGGCCAGGGGGGTCATGAGCAAGGTGACGAAGGCCAGGGTCGGGTTCAGGTAGAGCATGATGGCCGCGATCCCCAAAAGGCTCAAGACATCGCTGAAAAAGGAGGCGGCCGTGGATTTGATGAGGGCGTTGATGTTGTTGATGTCGGAGGTGAGGCGCGAGGTCAGGCGGCCGGACTGCTCGTGGTCAAAAAAGCTTTGCCGCAGGCTCAAAAGGTGGTCCAGGAGGGCCAGCCGCAGCTCGTGTCCCATTTTCTGGGCCCCGGATTCCAGAAAATAGCGTTGGCCCAGGTCAAAGAAGTAGCCCAGAAGCATCAAAACCCCAAAACCCAGGGCCAACCGTCCCAAACCTCGCGAATCCGCCGCCCGGAGAACTAAATTGAGCCCGCCAGGGAGTTTGGGTAGATTCTGCTCCCGGACCCCCAGCCCGGCCGGCCACAGCTCGATCAGATTCGAGGCCCGGGCCAGCTCGCGCCCTTCCGCCGGGCTGAAACCTGGCCCATAGGGCCGGTAGTAGTAGCGCTCTGGGGCCAAAAAACCCTTTTGGGTTAAAAGCCTCTCCTGGCGGCTGTCCAAAAGCCCGGCCTGGGCCGCGGGCAGAAAGTAGGCTCCAGCCCGGGCCGGGGTCAGCTCCCCTCGCTCAACCAGGTTGACCAGCTCCGGGGGCGGGGCCTCTTCCTTCAGGAAAACCAGCCGGCCCAGGGGCAGAATGTATTGGTCCAGGGCCACCTTCGTCAGATACGGGAGGGCCAGGCTGATTACGGCTGTGGCCATGACCATGACGACCGCCCCCGCCAAGAGGCCCCGGTAAGCCCGACCGACCGGCCACAGCCGTTTGAGGAGCCGGAAATCCCGCAATGGCTCAGCCACGCTCCGACTCCATTCCGGCCGAGCCGGGCCGTTGACCGGCCAGGCGGCTAATTCGCTGAAAATAGCCAGGCCGCCCGGCCAGCTCGGTCGCCGAGCCCTGGTCCGTCAAAGAGCCGTTTTCCAGGATGAGGATGCGCTCAGCCGCTTTCAGGGTGGTCAGGCGGTGACTTATCAGCAGAGCCCCCCGGCCCCGCAGCCAGGGGAGGAGGCGGCCCAGAATCTCCTCCTCCACGGCCGCGTCCACCGCCGCCAGGGTGTCATCAAGGATCAGAAACGG
Organism: Deltaproteobacteria bacterium; assembly: GCA_031276635.1. Taxonomy (GTDB): domain Bacteria; phylum Desulfobacterota; class Desulfarculia; order Adiutricales; family Adiutricaceae; genus JAIROO01. Next base: position 3,501 of record JAISMU010000124.1, read on the forward strand.
CGGGTCCCTCAGGATAGCCCGGGCCAAAGCCAGGCGCTGGCGTTGCCCCCCAGAGAGGGTCAGGCCCCGTTCCCCGACCAGGGTGTCTAAACCCTCGGGAAAGACCTGGGGGTCCAGAGGCAGCCCGGCCATCTCGGCGGCGGCGGTCAGTTCGGCCGCCGTGGCCCCAGGGCGGCCCAGAGCCAGGTTGCGGCCCAAGCTGGCGGTGAAGATGTGGCCCTCCTGGGGGGCGTAACCAAAGAGGTCCCGGAGCCGGGCGAGGGGCCAGGTCGGGCTCGGCTGGCCATTAAAAAGGATTCTGCCCCCGGTCGGCTCATAGAGGGCGGGCAGCAGGGCGGCCAGAGCGCTCTTGCCGGCCCCGGTTGGCCCAGTCAAGGCGCAGACGCTGCCCCGGGGACATTGCAGGCTCACCTCCCGTAACACCGGGGTGGGCCGGGCGGGGTAGGCGAATTGGAGCTTTTCCAGAGTTATCTCCAGCGAGTCGGGGGTTTTTCTGACCAGAAGAGCCGGGCTTTTCGGGTCAGGCGGAGCCAGCTCGACCGGCGGTTCCGGCTCAAGAGCGTGGCTCAACTCCTCCTCGGTCCCCAGAGCCCGGCCCAACCGGTCCAGGGCGGCCAGACCCTGCTGCGTCAGCCCCAGAGTGAGGCCCAGGGCCATCATCGGCCAAGAGAGGAGGGCCAGATAGGTGATGAAGGCCACAAAGTCCCCCGGGGTGATGGCCCCACTCATGGTGGCTCGACCGCCCAGATAGAGGGTCAAGGCCAGGGCCAGATTGGTCAGCAGGCTCATCAGGGGAAAGAAGAGGCCCATGGTGAGAGACAGTCGGATATTGACCCGCGAGTGCTCCTGGCTGATTTTGGCCACCTCAGCCTGAGCCAGGCTCTCTAGGCCCATGGCCCGGATGACCTTGACCCCGCTTAAGCGCTCGCGGACAACTTCCGTCAGCTGGCCGAAGACATCGTGGCTTTTTAAAACTTTCCGGTAAATGGCCTGGCCAAAGTAGCGCGTCAAAACGCTGATGAGGGGCATGGGCAGAAAAGCGTAAAAGGCCAGACTCGGGTTAATGGCGATCATGAAGGCCACGGCCGCCAGCCCCATGACCACCGCGTCCATGAGGCTAACGAGGCCAAATCCCACAGCCATGCGCACGGAGTCAATGTCATTGGTGGCCAGGGCCATGAGATCGCCACTGGAGTTTTTTTGGTGCCAGGTCAGGGAAAGTCGCAGAAATTTTGAGTGCAGGCGGCGGCGCAGGTCCTTTTCCAGCTCGCGGGAGAAACCGTAGATCAGGCGCCGCCAGGCGAAGCGCAGCAAGGCCACGGTTCCGGCCAATCCCAGAATGAGGCCCAGATAGCCGACCAGATCCTCGATCCGGGCGACCGGCTCAGCCAGCAGATCAATGGCCCGCCCAGTCAGCCGCGGGATCAGCATCTGCAGCAGATCACAGCCGGCCAAGGCCAGGAAGCCCCAGACAATGGTCCCTAGCCGGGCCCGGAAATTGGCCCGCAACAGGCCCAGGCGCCTCATGGTCGGGCCGCGAGACTTTCGGCTAAGAACCCCAGGTGGGTCGGGAGCTGCCGGGCCCAAAACTCCCAGTCGTGGCCGCCGGAGTCCTCGCGGTACTGGTGGGGTAGGCTCAGCTCGCTGAGGAGCCGGTGGTACTGGCGGTTTTCGGCCAGAACCAGCTGGTCTGAGCGGCCCACGCTCAGAAATAGCCGCGAGTCGGCTAAAGCTTGGGGATTTTGGCGGGTCAGCCAGTAAGCCGAGGCCCCTCGCCACAGGTTGGGGCGCTCATTATAAGGGCCTAGGGCGGCCTCGATCCGGAGGGCGGCGGGGTTTTGGGGTTGGTCGTCGGGGTGGAGCGACAGATCGGTTACCGGGCTCAGGGCCGCTATAGCCCCAAACCGCCCCGGCTCGGTCAAAGCCAGAGACAGGGCCCCGTGCCCGCCCATGCCGAGGCCCAGGAGACCCAGGCGGTCGGGCTGGATCGGTAGCCTGGCTAGGGCGTGGGGCAGCAGCTCGCGGAAAAAGTGAGTTTTATAGCGGGAGCTGGCTTGGCCGGGGCTGTCGAGATACCAGCTCGGGCCAACCGGGTCGACCATGACCAGCAACAGCCGCCTAGCCTCGGCCAGTTGCCACAGGCTTGGCCCCAGGCGCTGGGCGAAAGCCTGATGGCTCTCCCCCAGCCCCGGCAGGAGAAAAACCGCCGGAAATGGCCCCGGGGCCTGGGGGACATAGGCCAGGTACTTGACCTCGCGGCCCAAAGCCTTGGAATCCAGCGAGATCTCGGCTAAGGCGGCCAGGGAGCTGGTTGGCGGCCGGGAGAGATTTGTCGGGGGGGGTGGGCCTGGGGCCCCGGGCTCCGGCGGGCTGACCTGTGGCTGGTTGGCGGCCAGGTCGCTGGCCGGGGGGCCGCTTAAGGTGGCGGCGGGGCTGGGGCTGGCTTCCTGGGGGGCCTCAGCCGGGGGCTGGGAGGCCGGGGGAAAAATGGTCGGGGCCGGCGGAACCAGACCTTTCGGAACCAGGGCCGGATCCGCGATGACGGCCCGGTTTTCTGGGCCGGGTCCCAATTCCCGCGGGGAGCTGATTTCGGCGGTGGACTCCTCGGGCGGCCCCAGGCTGGCGTAACTCAGCAGATACTCCAGGACCGCCTCAGTCAGGATCTTACCCCCAGCCTCGGTCAGGTGGATCTGGTCCTTGGCCCGGACCCGCAGCCGCCGCTCGGCCATTGGCAGAAAGGTGGCGTAGCGGCCATCCTCGGCCAGCAGGTTCCAGGTGTCCAGAAACCGACAGTTTTTGGCCGCCTGGCAAGCGGCCTGGTCGACCTCGTTGATGGCCAGGGCCCGGGCGTTGTAGGGTTCCCGGCCCATGACCGGGAGCCCGATCCAGAGAACCTGGGCCTGGGCCGCCTCAGCCAGGCCCAAAAGGGCCAAAACCCTCTCCCCATAAAGCTCCCGCCAGCTCGCGGTGGTCACCAGATGTCGCCGGCCCTGGTCATCGACAATGTCCTGAGTGTCATTGGCCCCCAGGGTGATGATGACCAGGTCTGGGGATTTTTGGGCCAAAAGGCCCGCGAAGTACTCCAGCCAGTCAAAAACGTCCAACCGACACAGGCCAGTGGCGTAGCGACCCTCGCGGCTCACTTCCAGGCCCGGCCTGGCCGCCAGAGTTTTTTGCAGCGGCGGGCCCAGGCCCTCCAGCATCATGGAGTCGCCTACCAGAAGGATTCGCTGAAAAGCTGGCTTGGTCGGTTGGAGGGAGATTTCCAGGACTGGGGAACTGGGGGCCTTGGCTGGCTCCGAGGGGGCGGGGCTGGCCAGGGGGGGTGAGTCGGGTTGGGTGGTCAGGCCAGACTGGGCTGGCCCAGCGAGACCGGCGAGGGCTAGCCCGCCCTGGGGCTCAACCGCTAAACCCGCGGTCGCCGGGGGCGTTTCCGGGTTGGGGGGCGGGGATTTCTCAATTAAACTGGCCCCCACCACCAGGGTCGGGGTGAGGCTCTGGAAAAGCTGGCCCTCAGCCTGAACTAGGCTGGTCAGGCCGGTGGAGCGGGCCGCGGCCCGTAGATCGGCGGCCAGGTTCAGGGCCAGGGCTCGACCTGGCCCGGCCTCGGCTCGGCCCAGGTCGGTCAGCCAGTCGGCCAGGTGGTTGGCCTCGTGTCCCAGAACCAGGGTCAGAGTCAGGGCGTAGGCCAGGATGACCCGGAGCGGAGTCAAGCCTTGTCGTCGAAACCGCATGGGCTCTCCACCGGTGAGGGACGCGCCCGGCTAGGGTAGGGGAGGGCGCGGTTAAAACTCCAAGATCTCCTTATCTTTGGCCGCGGCCGCCTGATCGACCTTGACCACGAAGTCGTCGGTGATCTTCTGGATCTGGGCCTCAGCCTTCTGCTGGTCGTCCTCGCCGATCTCCTTGCCCTTCTTGAGGTCCTTGACCATCTCGTTGGCCTCGCGCCGGATGGCGCGCAGGGCCACCTTGGCTTCCTCGGCCGTCTTCCGGACGAGCTTGGCCAGCTCCTTGCGCCGTTCTTGGGTCAGAGCCGGAATGTTGACGCGGATGACCTTGCCGTCGCTTTGGGGAGTCAGGCCCAGCTCGGATTTGAGCAGGGCCTTCTCGATCTCTCCTAGGGCGGTGAGATCCCAGGGCTGAATGACCAGGAGCCGGGCCTCGGGGGCCGAGATGGAAGCCATCTGGCTCAGGGGGGTCGGGGACCCGTAGTAGTTGGCCACCAGACCATCAAGGATGGCCGGGGAGGCCCGACCGGTTCGGATCTTCTGGTAATCCCGGGCCAGGGCGGTCAGGGTTTTCTCCATGCGGGTTTTGAGGTCCGCGTATATTTCGCTCAACATGCTCGACATAAGGATCCGCGCCTCCGAAACGCTCTCCCCCGGCTCACTATTCTAGTCGCCGATTCTGACCAGCGTCCCCACCGGCTCCCCGAGGAGGGTTTTCTTGATGTTGCCCTCTTTTCTGAGGTCAAAAACAATGGTCTCCAGGCCGTTTTCCATGGCCAGCGACATGGCCGTGGCGTCCATGACCCGCAAGCGGCGCTTGATGACCTCCATGTAGGTGATCTCCGAGAAGCGCCGGGCCTGGGGATTGGTCCGGGGATCGCTGTCATAGACCCCATCGACCCGGGTGGCCTTGAGGATGACGTCCGCCCCGACCTCGTTGGCCCGCAGGACGGCGGCCGTGTCCGTGGTCAGGTAAGGGTTGCCGGTCCCGGCCGCGAAGATGACCACCCGGCCTTTCTCCAGGTGCCGGATGGCCCGCCGCCGGATGAAGGGCTCGGTGAACTCGACCATGGTGATGGCGCTCTGGACTCGGGTCTCCAAGCCTTGGCGCTCCAGGGCGTCCTGCATGGCCAGGGCGTTGATGACCGTGGCCAGCATGCCCATGTGGTCGCCGGTGACTCGGTTGAGGCCCCGCTCGGCCAGGGCTTGCCCCCGGAAGATGTTGCCCCCGCCGATAACCAGGCCCAGCCGTGGCCCCTCCCGGGCGACCTCGGCGATCTGGGCGGCGATGTTGTCCACGGTGTCCGGGTCCAGCCCAAACCCCTGGGACCCCTGAAGGGCCTCGCCGGAGATTTTTAAGAGCGCGATCTTATAGCGGTATGGCATGGGCTCTCCCGCGGCGGCTTCCGAAGCCGGCTCGCGTGGTCAGCGGACAGGGCAGGGGTCGCCCGCAAAAAAATGGGGGTGGTCAGCCCCCAGATGGCTCAACCTCAGGCGGTCAATCCTCGGTTTTTTCGCCCTCCAGCTCCTCGCCGAGCTGGAAGCGGGCGAACTGAGCGACCTCCGCCTGGCCGACTTCCCCGGTCGCGGCCTTGAGGATCTGGGCCACGGTCTTGGCCGGCTCCTTGACGAAGGGCTGTTCCAGGAGAACCGCCTCCGCGTAAAACTTCTTGATCTGACCCTCAACAATTTTACCGACCAAGGTCGCCTTGTCCAGGGGTTTGCCGGGGTTCTTCTGGATCTTGGCCTCAGCCTCCTCCTCGGCCTTGGCCTGATAGACGGCTTTCTCCCGCTCCAGAACCGCCGAGGGCACGCTTTGGGTGTCAATGGCCAAGGGATTGGCGGCGGCGATGTGCAAGGCCAGGTTGTGGGCCAGCTCCAGGGCGGCTGGCCCGGTCTTGGCGACTTTGAGGTTAACCAGGACGCCCAGCCGGCCATTCATGTGAATATACGCGTGGACCAGCCCGGTCTGGGCCGTGAAGACCACGAAGCGCCGGAGTTTGGTGTTCTCGCCGGTGGTCCCGGCCGTGGCGCTGATGACCTCGCCGAAGGCCTGGCCGCATTTGGGGCATTGGCGGGTCAAAAGCTCGGCGACGTCTTTGGGGGTGTTGGGCTCGTTGACCAGGTAATTGGCCAGATTGAGGGTCAGCTCCCGAAAGGAGTCCATCTTGGCCACAAAGTCGGTCTCGGTGTTCAACTCCACCAGGGCCCCGCGCTGGCCATCCGGGCTCTCGGCGGCCAGGACCAGGCCTTCCTTGGTGGCCCGGCCGGCTCGCTTGCGGGCCGAGACCAGGCCTTTCTGGCGCAGCCAATCGATCGCCCGCTCAATGTCCCCCTCGCACTCGGCGAGGGCTTTTTTACAGTCCATCATGCCCGCGTTGGTCTTATCGCGCAGAATCTTGACCATCTGGGAAGTTATCGCCATTTTCGCTCTCCGTTCCGATTTTTCCCCGCCAGTTTCTGGCCCGGCCCGGGGGTCGGTTTCGGGGCGGGCCGCTCCGCGGGAAGCGGGCGCCCAGACCTCTGTTTCTGGCCGCGATGGGCCGCCAGGGGAAATAATTTTTAATTAATAACGTCTTTGAGGGCTTGGTCGGGGTAAATAACCCGCCCAAGCCCTGGGGAGCCGCGCTGAGGGGCTAAAGGGCCTCGCCCGCCGGGGGGGTCGCGGCCTGGAGTTCGGGCTCCAGTTCCGGGAAAGCGGCGGGGCCAGTCTCCGGCGGGCCCATTTCTGGGGAGCCGATCTCATCTTTGTCCGGGACCCCGGAGCCGCCTCTGGCCTGCTCTTCCCAACGGGCCCGGCCTTCCAGGCAGGCGTCGGCCATTTTGGCGGCCATGAGCTTGATGGCCCGGATGGCGTCGTCATTGCCGGGAATGATGTAGTCCACCTCGTCGGGGTCGCAGTTGGTGTCGACCACAGCCACCACCGGGATGCCCAGGCGCCGGGCCTCGGCGGTGGCGATGTTCTCGCGCCGGGGATCGATGACGAAAATGGCCCCCGGGAGGCGATCCATTTCCTTGATGCCGCCCAGGTTCTTGCGGAGCTTGACCATCTGGTTTTCCAACTGGATGATCTCTTTCTTATAGTAGAGGTTGATGCTCCCGTCGGCCTTCATCTGCTCAAGCCGCTTGAGCCGCTCAATGCTCTTTTTGATGGTCACGAAATTGGTCAGGGTGCCCCCCAACCAACGGGAATTGATGTAGAACATGCCGGCGCGGTTGGCCTCTTCCTGGATGGCGTCAGAGGCCTGCTTCTTGGTGCCCACAAAAAGGACGCTCCGGCCCTGGGAAACCGTGTCCACCACGAACTGGTAGGCGGTTTTGAAGAGCTGGACCGTCTTCTGCAGGTCAATGATGTAGATGTTGTTGCGAGCCCCGAAGATGTACGGCTTCATCTTGGGGTTCCAGCGCCTGGTCTGGTGCCCAAAGTGGACCCCAGCCTCCAGGAGCTGCTTCATGCTGACCAGCGACATAAAAACTCCTTAAGGTTATTGCCTCCGCCCGGCCATGAAAAAAACACCTTAAGGGCCGGGCGCGCGGATTGCTCGCCAGGGCGCGCGGCGACTGATTCCCCGCGGGCTCTTCCCTCTTAGCCTGACTAGGCGAGGGATTTAGGCGATCTTTGTATTATAGCTTGGCCGAGCGGGTTTTTCAAGTCCAGCTTTAAAGTCGAAAGCCAGGTTTATTGTCAATAAATTTATATCTAAAAATGATTATATTTAAATTAAAATTTATAAAATGATGATTTATAAGCTCATCTGGCTTTTTTCGAGGGCAAAATTTTTTTCTGGCCACCCCGGTCGCCACGATTGAAAAAGCCCGGCGACCAAGCGGAGTTATGGCGTTTTCGGGGGCCAGGGAGGGTCAGCTCCAGGGCCTGGTTGGCCAAAAAAGCCGGCCGCGAGGGCCAGGTGGGCGGCCAGTGGCCCCGAAGACCGCCAACGGGAAAATAAAGTCTTGAAAAAGGGGGTCGGCGGCGAGCCAGACCGGGCGAGGCTGGCGCGATGGCGGGGCAAAACGGCGCTAATCAAGGTAGCTGGAGGCATTTTTCAGGTCCTGTTTTGGTTGTTATATTTATTAGATTGTTTTTTATAAAAAATAAATTTTTAAAATATATTTATAATAATTTAAAATATTTTATTTAATATGTGAATTGGATTAATCGACTAACCCCGCTAGGGGTTCTTTCAGCTCGGCCTTGAGGAATCGCGAATTATGAAATCATGAAATCATGGGGGGCAATTGACGGCCTGGTCGAAAATCTGTATTATGAGGACGCTTATAGTGGAGACAGAGTTTTTTTATTTTTTTTGGCTATTATTTCGCTGGAAAGCTTTGACAACAGCTGTTCCAGCCGGAGGACTCCATTGAGAAATTCCCTGACCGCCCGTTTTGGTTATCGCTTAACCTGCCCTGGTCTCGGAGGAGTTTCTCATGCCTGTTGTCAGTCTCACCAATGTCACTTTCGCCCACGAGGGCGCCGCGCCCCTGTTTGACCGTCTCACCTTAGCCCTGGACACCGACTGGAAGCTTGGCCTGATCGGGCGCAACGGCTGTGGCAAAACCACCTTTTTAAAACTTCTGGCCGGTCAGCTGGAGCCCCGGGGAACCATCCACTCCCTCGTTCCCAGGGTTTATTTTCCCCTCCCCATTCCCGATCCCGCCCTCACTCCCCTGGAGTTGGCTCAACTCCGCGATCCCACTTTGGCCCCCTGGCGCCTGGAAAAGGAAATCGCCCGTTTGGGCCTGGCCGCCTCGGCCCTGGCTCAACCTTTCGAGCGTCTCAGCCGGGGCGAGACGGCCAAAGCCCTTTTAGCCACTCTCTTTCTGACGGCGGGAGTCT
>JAISMU010000017.1 GCA_031276635.1 Deltaproteobacteria bacterium
AACCCGTTTTCCATTCTCAATTTTTTCGCTGATCATAAATTTGACAGCTATTGGATTCTAAGCGGTCAGCCCGCCCACTTGACCGCCCTGATTAAGAAGCGGCCCCTGGATTTTCTGGAGAACAAGCTGAGATCCTACGTTTCCAAGGATTTACGAAAAACTGGTTTGACCACGCTTGAGGCCATCCCAGTCCTCTTTCACAGCGGTTACTTGACGGTGGACACCATCAAAAAAGAGCCCAAGAATCCTTTGAATCCCAAAAATACCCAGCAGGTTGAGCGTTACTATTTCCGCCACCCCAATTTTGAGGTGTCCTCCTCTTATTTTAGTGATTGTTTTTGCGCCCTTTTAGATCTGGAGACAGAAGATGAGCTGAAAACCCAGGGAGATCTTCTTCAAGAGGCTTTTTTAGCCAGAGACGCCGCGACCATCAGCGGCGCGCTCAAAAATTTCTTTTCCTCCTTAAATTACCATCAAAGACCGGACAATGAAAAGACTTTCCACATCCTAACGCAGTCGTACCTTTTAGGTATGGGCTTCAAAGTCCAAAGCGATCTGTCCGGGACCATTGGGCGGTTGGATCTCAGCGTTGAGCTACCTGATCAGGTCTTTTTGATCATTGAGCTCAAATACCTGTCAAAACCCAAGAAAACCAGGACCGCGAAAGAAAACGCGGTTCTAGCGTCCTTAGCCTATGGGCTATTGCCAAAGGATGATATATTAGAGAGTTTAGCCAATCTAGCTTCTATAAAACTTAAGGTCAAAGAAAAAATTAAAATTTTGTTTGACATCGCTCAACAAGATCTTACTGTGGATAAACAAAGACTATTGTTTGTCCAGGCCGCCCAGGAATCGCTCTTGGAAACTGACATGAATATAACTCTGGCCTCCTTGGTTCTGGAAAAACTGCCGCCAGAAATAATTGAGAATGAATTACTCAAGTTGGGCGTTGAGATAGATCTGTCCCCAGAGCTTGATGACTTATCTAACGAGGGCATTGAACGGTTTTTATCCAAAGTCGCCCAAGAGGCCTTAAGGGATATAACCCAAAAGGAATACCATGGCCCATTGCGGCTGGAGGCTAAAGAGTTTATTGATCTAGCCATAGTCATCTATAACAAAGGCTCTAAAGTTAAGGCTCTTTTCGGGCAGAGAGGCTAAAACCTGACTAATCGGCCCAGAGAAAGTCAAGCGCCTGACTGAAGCCCAGCCCTGAGGTCTAACCTTAGGCCTATTCGAGCTAGCGATACCCGTTACGCTCGTTCGCTCCCAGGGGCTCAGTCACCCTCCCGCGGGAAAAGCCCAGTTAGCGGCCAATTAATTTCTTCCTCAAGGCGTTGACCAAAACCAAAATAAAGTTACCACCTTGAAACCGAGTTTTGCTACAATACAGGTTAAACTAAGGCCCGAGCCCCGGGCCAGGCCGAGAGAGTCCCATGACCTTATATGTCTACCGCCATCTGGACGAAGACCCCGCCTGCCAGAAGGCTCCTACCTTTCGCTGGGAGCAGCCGCCCTATGACTGGCCCCTGACCAAATGCCCCTGGTGTCAGGGCCCGGTCGAGCGACAACTGGAGCCAGCCATGCTCAAAGTCAAAAAATTTGACTGTGAGCTGCGAGACCAAGGTTTCACCAAGCTGGTCCGCGTGGACGAAGGGGTCTTTGAAAACCGGACTCGCCGGTTAGGCGAGGAAAAATACGTGGACCGCCACCGGCCCGAGACTTTTCCTCATTTAGAAAAGACCATTGAGGACTGATTGTGCTAGTTCGCGGGCTTAAATCCACGGCGCCGGTGGTGGCGGTGCTTGATGGCCAAGGCGGGGGCATCGGGGCGGCGGTTATCAAGGAGCTGAGGCGGGAGTTTCAGGAATCCCTGGAGATTTGGGCCCTGGGGGCTAACTCCACGGCCACGGAAAACATGATGAAAGCCCGGGCTAACCGCGGAGCCACCGGGGAGAACGCCATCAAGATCTCCCTAGGGCGGGTCGAGGCTCTGGTGGGCCCCATGGCTGTGGGCTGGCCCAACGCCATGATGGGCGAGATCACCCCGGCCATCGCCGAAGCGGTCATGAGCGCGGACATTTTGAAAGTGTTCATTCCCTTGTCTCAGGAAAAGGTTGTCCTGGCCGGATTTCAGAGCGAGCCTCTGCCGCACTTGGTCAGCCAGGCCGTGGAAATTCTGAAAAAACATCGTTAGGCCCGATTAGGGCCTGACCACATTGAGGTGACAGCGATGTGCGAGGCCAATATCTTTATTGTTAACCCCAAGACGGCAGAGGAAGATCCTGGGGAGCTCTTCCTGGAGGCGGTGGACCGAATCATCCCAGAGGGCGAAAACGTCTGGCGCCTGACGAGCATCTTTGGCGAGCAGAAGACCCTGGTGGGCCGGATTCACAGCATGAAACTGGTGGACCACCGGATCCTGTTTGAAAGGCTCGACCCTTAACGCCAGGCCAACTTAACCCAGGTGACGGCCTGGGCTCTTGCTCTCGCCCAACGCGCTTTTCTCTGTCTTGGCTCGACTAGCTGGCCCAAGTCGGGGCGGTTGGTCAGCCTAGCCTTTTATTATCCTTAATCTTAGGCCGCTTTGGCCTCAGGCCAGGACATGATTTTCCCTCTATCAAGGCAGAATATTGTCAATAAATTAACTTAGCGCTCCCCTACCCCGGTCCCTCAACCCAAAGCCTCCCAAAAGCCTGACCGCGCCCCAACGGCGGAAAAATCCCGCCAACTACCACGCGATTTCCCAACTTAACGACCACGCTAGCCAAACTCTGCCTTAAAAAGGTCTCATCCCAAGCGCCGCTGGTCAAATCGTGGCCTAACCTAGAAAAAAACCCGGGCCTGGGGACGGTCAGCCGCCTCAGGCCCTGGGCAGTCAAAATGAAGCTAAAAAATCAGAAGGTGAATACCAGAGCGTTAGCCCAGGCGAAGGTGTCCTTGGCCTTTTGGCCAGAGCTAGGAACGTTCTCATCATACTTTTTAAAAGCGTCGCCATTAATGAAATAGCCAAAATGCGACTCAAAGGTGAGATTGTCCAAGATCTTGGCGATCACGCCCACGTCGAACTCATAGCCAAGATCTTTGGAGTCATCAGCGTAAACCGGTTGGTTTTGCGCGGTCCTGCCCACCAGGTGGCGACCCTGGGGATTGACGAGCCGGAAAAAGCCCAGACCGTAGCGAAATTTGATGTCTTTAGTCAGGAAGTGATCGCCCAACAAAGCGAGGGCCCAGTGATTGCCGACCGTGTATTTCTTAGGCGATGAGCGGCGATCCTGATCGCCCAAGACGTTGACAAATTTGCCGGCCCCGAGCCCGATGCAGGAGCCATAAGCCACCAGAAACGGGCTAAAACTGCCAGGCCCGACCAGGTCATGGCCCTTCTTGCGACCTTTAGCGGGGCCGCCGCCTTCGTCTAGGTCGCTACCGTCAAAATACCAGCCGCCCAGGGTAAGGGAGCCCGGGCCGTATTTGTAAACCACGTCAGCGTAAAGCCCCAGGCCCGCGTCCTTGACCTTGGTCTCAGGTAGAGGCGGGTTACCACCGCCGGCCCCCCGCCGCTTATAGACGGTCTCGCTCCAAGCCGCCTTACCTTCCAGGTGAAAGGAAAAATCGCCGGCAGTAAAAAACAGGGCCGGATTGACCGTAAAAATCCAATTTTTATCCACCGGATAGGTATCTTTTGTGTCTTCAGGCTTGTACGCGGAATTGGTGGACTTGTCCTGGGCGTAAGACAATTCCACGCTGGCTCCGCCTCCATCCCATAGATAAAATGGCTCAATTCCAAACCGATCTTTGTCGGCGTCTTTCTCGGCCGCGTCCTGGTGGGAGTTTTCCTTGACATAGAGCAAGTTCAACCCAAAACCGTTATCCCACTTTTTTTGGTAGGTTATCCCGTCAAAAGGCAAATTCCAGTCAAAAATGTGGTTATTCAAAAAATCACCATATTTGGGGGCGTAACCCAAAGTCTCCAGGCCGGCCACGTTCCCGACCATGGTCCCATTATGGCGACCGATAACAAATTTACCGTAATCAGTGGTGATGGTGGCGTAAATGGCCCTGGTAAAAACGTCTAAGGCTAACGTGTTGCCGCCCCGGGCATCCCCGTATGGCACCTGGCCCCAGCGGACCGTGTTTGGGCCCCTTAAAACCCAGCGAACAGTAACGTCCTCTGTGGGGGCGAAATCCAAGACCAGTTGCAACCTGTGCCAAAAAAAGGAGTCTGAGTCTCTTTTTCTTGTCGTGTCAGACCGGGTGAAGTTAACGTCATTTTCATGAAAAACTTTGTAAAAGCCGGAAAACTTAATCTTGGTCTCGGCCAAGGCCTGGATGGCCGACATTGAAATAATAACGCCCAATATTATGGCGATAGCCAATATTTTTCTCATAGTGTCTCCTAAAAACAAATGAGCTAAAAAACCGCGAAAATCCAGCGTTCGCGATCTGATTTCCCCAAGGGGTCGCGGCGGAGGACGCCCAAGTCGACCGCCCTGACTGACGGTCAGGCCAACAAGCCTGGACCGGACAATCGGAGACCCTCCAACCCCATATAGGGATGGACCCTAAAAAGGAAAAAAAACTGATTAAGCCAGGTTGGCTGGGACATCGATCGTCCAAAAAATGATTGAGCTCTTTCAACTCAAACTCCTCCATTCGCTCTGATATCAGGCGGGAAGTCGCCTCTCCGGGCAAAATCCCCCAGAGGGATCGACAAAAAAATAATAATCGCCAGGGCCGCGAATAACGCGAAACAGCCACTGGAGCGCGAGTAAATCTTTAAACCCGATAACTTGGAATACTTAAGGCAAAGCTTTCGGGCTGACAAAATTCATAGTTAAAATTTTGTCATAATAAGCAACTAACATTTTAAATTGAGAAATTTCGCGATCTTTAATTTATCTCAAAATTTAGGACGAAACTATCCTGTCGGATTTTTCGATTGAAAAATTCGCGAAATAAAGCAATCTAAATAATTCACTTACGATAAAATATAAGCAAATGTCATTTATTTTAGTTTATCAAACCAAAACAGTTACTCCTCCCACCAATCCCCTTAAGGGATGGCTGGAAAGTGGGCAATCGACGCGAAAAAACTTGAAGCTCGCGGGCGAATTATCCCAAAATTAAGGGCAAATCCCCAGAACGGCCAATTAAATTAGATTTAATTAGTCTTTACTTAATACTAATTATTAAAATATAAATTATATTAGCTATTTTAAATTAAAGCCAAAATCTAAAGACAGATCTTCCCTAGACCAAACGAGTTGGTAAATTAGATTTTAATATCAATAATATTGTAAATTAATATCTTAAATTCTGACTTTAACTGATCTAAAAATGTCTGGGCAAACCCTCCCCCCGGCCAGATTCTGGAAAACCTGGCCCATAAATTCAATCAACATTTTATAAATTACAGTGAATAAATTCCTATAAATTTTAAAAATTAAGTTGACTAAATTATAGTTGTCCGAAACGTATTTGCTCGAAGAGCTCTTAACCAAAAGGTAAAGAGCGGGCGAGACCAATTTTTTGGCCTTAAAATAAATAACATCATTATTTGCGCTAAGAGTTTAACGCCTGTCGTCTAGCCTCAAACCGCCCAACTTCCCACTCGCGGCTTGAGGCTCAAAGTCTCTGATATTTCGCGCGACACAAAAAAAAGCCGAAACACCTAAGGGATGTTTCAGCTTGACTTGGCCTCAAGGCGTCGCGGCTGAAAACATCCCCATCTTTATAATGATGAGTGAGGCCGGTCCCTTGAGTTCTTATGGAGATCAGAGCCTTCGGGTGACCAGCCTGGTAAGATAACAGCGTCGACAACAAAGTTGACGAGACATTTCTCTCTCTAAGGAGAATCTGAGAACAACGCTGAGTTTCACGGGCCATCCCCCTTTCGGTTCCTGAAAAAGCCTAAAGGCTTTAAATAGTCAAACTGACTTTTTCGGCATTACTTCTCGCCAGGCCGGAAGCCTGACCAGTAATTTATGATAGATAAAAAATGTTCCTGACTCTTTACATATCCCACTTTATAGGTTTTTCTGATTAAGGTCAAGAGAAATATCGCTCTCAAAAAAATTTTTTCGGTTAATGCTCCAACCAAGGTCGAATCTCATGGTTTTTAGCCTTGTCGGCATCCTGGGAAATCAGGCTCATGACTATGGACGCCCCCAGAATCACCAGGCCTATGACAACAAAGGCCAGCCCAAAAATAGGCCCGCTGGCCGGGCCGGGTTTCAAGGCGGCTTTATAGCTGAATTGGGAAAACAAGGTCAAAAGAGTCGCTCCCATAGCCACCCCGCCATTAGAGGATACCTGCATGACCACAGACAAAAGGCTGTTGCCGGTTCCGGCCTGTTGATAATCAAGGTCAATCAGAATATATGAGTTCATGGCCGTGAACTGCATGCTGTTGACTGTCCCAAAGACCAAAAGGGTCAGGACCAGCCAGGGCTCATTAACCTGGCCGCTTAAAAACGAGAATGCGCAGACAATCAAACCAAGCGAGATGGTGTTTATCTGTAAAAATGTTTTAAAGCCAGCCCTGGGCAAAAAAATGTTAATTAATTTTTTGCCAGTGATGGAGCCAACGGCCTGGGCCAGCATGAAGAGCCCGGCCTTGATGGGGCTGAATCCCATGGATAGCTGCAGAAACAAAGGCACCATGAAAGGCATGGCCCCTGAGCCCATTCGGGAACATATGTTGCCTAAAATACCAATCAAAAACCCGGGTTTGTCAAAAATGGCGATATCAAAGAGGGCCTCCCTTTTCTTAGCCAGACTCAGCCAATAAAAGGCCATTAAGCTCAAACCAATTGCCACTATTCCCAGATTGACCGAAATACCGCTGTCTGGGGCCATGGTCAACCACAGCGACAAGATGGCGATGGAGGAGCTGAAAACGACAAAACCCCAAAAATCAAAACGGCTGACTTTGACGCCCAGCAGGTCCGGCATATACTTGATGGTCAGCCAGAAAGTGAACACGCCCACCGGGATATTCATCAGAAATATCCAACGCCACGAGGCCAGCTCGACTAAAATCCCCCCGGCGATAGGGCCACAGACCGGGCCTAGAATGGCTGGCAAGCTGATCAGGCTCAAGACCTTGATCAACTCAGCGGAATGCCCGTAAATTTTGACCACCGCCAGTCGGCCCACCGGCACCATCAAGGCCCCGCCCAGCCCCTGAAGGACCCGGGAGGCCACCAGAGACGTCAGCGACCAGGAAAAGGCGCAGGCCAGAGAGCCGCAGGTGAAAACTATTATAGCCAGGCAAAAGACTCGCCTGACTCCGAACCGGTCGGCCAGCCAGCCCGATAAGGGGATGAACAGGGCCGTGGTCAAGAGGTAGGCGACCACCACCCACCTCAGCTTGAGGAGCTCCACGCCCATGGCCACCGCCATGGAGGGCAGAGCGTTATTGAGGACGCTGCCGTCCATGGCCTGCATGAAAGTGGCCACTCCCACAATCCACGGGGCCACCGGCGAGGTCTGGGGGTGTTCGCAATTGATGGCCATGGCTCCTTGATTAACTCCAGCTGGCCTGAGTGACGGGTACATTAGGCAAAAACCCCAGAATTCCGGTTTTCCGCGCTGACCAAGCCTTGGTTTTTGGTTGGGGGCTCAAGGGCTCAGACGCCTGAGCCCCCGCTCTATCTAAACCCAGTATTTGCTGCCCTCATCAGTCAAGTCCTTAAAAAGGACCGTGGACAGGTACCTCTCCCCAGTGTCTGGTAGGATAGCCACCACGGTCTTGCCGGCGTTTTCCGCTCGCAAAGCCACTTTGGTGGCCGCGAAAGCCGCCGCCCCCGAGGAGATGCCCACCAGAAGACCCTCAGTCCGGGCCAGAACCCGGGCCGTGTCCACCGCCTCGTCGTTTTTAACCTTGTAGATTTCGTCCACCACCTTGAAATCAAAGACTTTGGGCACAAAGCCGGCCCCAATGCCCTGGATCTGATGAGGCCCAGGCTGGCAACCGGAAAGAACAGCCGAGTCCGCGGGCTCCACGGCGATAATCTTGACCGATTCCTTCTTTTCCTTCAAAGCCTGGCCCACCCCGGTAATCGTCCCGCCGGTTCCCACGCCGCCCACGAAGATATCCACCTGGCCGCCGGTGTCCCGCCAGACCTCCTCGGCGGTGGTGGCCCGGTGGATGGCCGGGTTCGCCGGATTATTGAACTGCTGCAGGATGATGGAGTTGGGAATGGAAACGGTCAACTCCTCAGCCTTGCGGATGGCCCCTTTCATGCCATCGGGCCCAGGGGTCAGAACCAGCTCCGCCCCCAGGGCCCTAAGCAGCGAGCGCCTCTCCAGGCTCATAGTCTCCGGCATGGTCAAAACAATTCGGTAACCCCTGGCCGCGGCCACAAAAGCCAGGCCAATGCCAGTGTTGCCGCTGGTCGGCTCAATGATGACCGAGCCTTGTTTTAACAACCCCTTCTCCTCAGCGTCCAGGATCATGGATAAGGCGATGCGGTCCTTGACACTGCCGGCGGGGTTAAAATACTCGAGCTTAAAAAGGAGGTCGGCCTTGACCTTGGCCAGTTTCCCGAAATTTCTCGGTCTCAGCAGCGGGGTGTTACCGATAAGATCGGTCAGGCTGTCAACAACTTCGCTCATTGGACGGAACTCCTAACGGTCGGCTCCTCCCCGGGGGTTTCCTTGATGTTGTCCTGGGGATTAGAGTCATACCACTGTTGCTTGAAAGGCAAGGTCACGTTGGCCGCGATCTTCTTGGATAGATTAGTGTTCAATAAGGCCCGGGCCGCCTTTCTGGCCAGCTCAAAAGCCCCGGAGTAGCCCATGTAATTCTGGGACTGCCCATACAGAGGAATGGTGGGAATGCCCAGGCGGACGACCCAGCCATTGGCTCCCCCGTGGCCGACGTAAAGGTCGGGTTTGAGTCTTTTAAGATATACCAGCTCCTCAGCCGGTTGACCAGCGGCCACAGCCACCGAGGTCTCCGGGTCAGCGATGTCGTCCAGCATGGGCACGGCGAACCTGTCGAAATTGTGAGGTTTGAGGCCGAGAACTTTCATGCCCAGAGACTGAAAAAACTCAGCCGTGGTGAAGATCCGCGTCTCCCCGCCGCCGACCCACAGGGTTTTGCCGGCCAGGGTAGCCTTAAAAGGCTCCAAAGCCGCCAAAAGCTGGCGAGTCTCCAGGTCAATGAGCCTTTCCGTCTCTTCGACCAGGCCTAGGGCCTCGCCAATGACCCGGAGCCATTGATTGGTGTTTTTGATCCCAATGGGCAGGGTGTCAATGACATACTGGGTGCCGAATCTCTCCTTGAGATGCCCGATAAGATAGTCATCATGGGTTGCGCAGATACTGATGTTTAACGCCGCTTCGCCCATCCTGGCGATCTCATCAATGTTCCCGTAAAGAGGCAGAACATTGACCTTCAAGCCCAGAGAGGAAAGAATCCGCGACAACTCCACCTCATCGCCGTAACTGGTCGAGCCCACGTTCAGCAAGTTCACGGTCCGGCTGTTTTCCCGCCGGATCCTCGCTAACCTTTCCTCCTCGTCGCTAGAGCCGGTCAAGACCGACTCGATCCGGGAAGGCGGGTCTACCAATTTTTTCAACAACCCATGATAGGCGGCGTCGTAACCACTGGCCACGAAGCGGCTCCTGAAGCCCTCGCAATGGACCGGGACAAGCTTGGCTGAGACCTGCCCCTCCAGTTCCTCGAGAATCGCGTCAATGTCATCGCCAATGATGCCGGGCACGCAGCTGTTGCCGACCACGATAACATCGGGCCGGTACTCTTTTTCCGCGTACAAGACCGCGTCGCGAAGCTTAACAGCCCCACCGTTGATGACATCGGACTCATCCAGATTGGTGTGAATCCAGATGACGTCGTTGGCGG
Organism: Deltaproteobacteria bacterium; assembly: GCA_031276635.1. Taxonomy (GTDB): domain Bacteria; phylum Desulfobacterota; class Desulfarculia; order Adiutricales; family Adiutricaceae; genus JAIROO01. Next base: position 9,872 of record JAISMU010000017.1, read on the forward strand.
GTTTGCCTTTAAGGGCCCGGGAGGTTTTGTTGAAACCGGCCAAGCCGATGTTATTGGAGGCGCATCCCAGGGGACCATGAATAATGGTCACGACGTTCTGAAAAGTCCGGACAATGCCCAGGGCCAGAATCAACTGACAACCGACACCCTGGGAAAAATAGCGGCTGTTAAATTTGGCGCACCCCTGACCCATGGCGCATTTGAGGCTCCGGCAAGAGCCCAGGTAAGCGTTGGTCGGCTCAATGCGAACATCCCGGGTCGGCGGCTCGGTGGCGGAAGTGTAGTTATAAACCAGGCCCTCAAGCAGGTTTTGGTTATCGGCCATAAAATGTCCTTTCGGCTAACGGGTTACCGGTTAATGACCAAGGCGCTGAAAATATCCTCGGCCAGAGTCAAGCCACCCCTATAGCCCGTGTAACCCTTGGTCAAGACGGCCCGATTGGTCACTGGGTAGGAAACTGGCAAAAAGTTGGCCCCCAGCTTCTGGGCCGCGCTGCCGTCCAGGCTGCTGGCGATGATAAAAAGGGGCGAGAGCTGGTTATAGTACTTGTCGTTGTGGTTGTAAGGCCAACTTTCCTTGATATGCCGCAGAAGCTGGCCGGTGTTGGCCTCAAAAACCAGTTTTGGCCGGACACTGGCCGTCAACTCCTCGAATTTTTTAGCGTACAGGGCCGAGTCGGCCTCATCCTCGGGCTCCTCGTTGACCACCACCAGATGAGGAATCCAACCTAAATCCTCGCTGGCGAACCTGATCAGGGGATAAGCGTAGTTGATGTCGCTGGAGACCACCGCGTAACGCTGGTAGTCCAGGTCCCCGTAAATCTCCAAAAACCGCTGAAAATAGCTGTAGTAGTAAGCCCGCTCCTCAGCGATGACCTCATCCAGCTTGGCTTTGGGAACGCGCAGAGTTTTGGCTATTTGCCGCAGAAAAGCCTCCGTGCCGGTGTCCCCAATGGGCAGATCCACCGTCAGGCTCGGGATATCCAAAGCCTCCTCAAAGGCTTTGGACGCCAGCTGGCCGTGGATGGGGGAGAAAACCAGGTTGTAAGAGGCCTGGCCGTAAGTTTTGATTTTCTCCACCGTCTCACCATCGCCAAAAAAGGTGTTGGCTTTAATGCCCAGCTTATTGAGGAGAAAGACCAGGTTCTGGAGGTTGCCCCGATAAAAGACGTCCTGGCCCGGCATGAGCCCCAGGAGGTTGACCGTCTTTTTGTCCTTCGCGGTTGAGGGGGTAATAAAATCCCTGGCCAAGGAGCTCAGAACCGCCTCATAACCCCGGAACCCGTCCCCCAGAAAACCCGGGGTGCTGGCGTAAATGACCGGGGTGGGCCGATCCCGAAAGCGGCTGGCTACCTCGGCGGAGTTATCGCCAATAATCTCGGTCTGGCAGCCGGTAATCACAAAATAAAGGTCGCCATCCATGACGCGCAGGGTCGACTCGATCTGCTCCTCCAGCCGGTCCTCGCCTCCGAAAACGATGTTGTTTTCCGTGATGTTGGAGGTGGGGGTCATGGTCCCGCTACAATATCCAGGCCCTTTGTAACCGCTGCCAAGATTGTAGGTCGCGGACAAAGTTTGGGCGCAGCCGCCAGAGGCGTGGACAATGGGAATTGAGCGGGGTAAAGAGGAGATAGTGGCGATGGCCCCGCCCAACGCGCAGGAGGACTTGGCTCTTTCTATGAAACTGTTTTCCATTGGTGACGCTCCAGGGGCGACTTAAGGCCCCCATAAAACGCGAGAAAGTCTGGCGACAGCATGAGACAGTCAAGCGTTAACTTTTATAGTAAGGATTAAACTCATTGGTATAAATCTTATCCAAGGGGACATCCACAGTAAGCTCATTGTACTCCTTGAGAAAATCTATCCAGACTGTGACGCTCTCCGCTTTAATAATGGCGTTGGGAGCGTAATAACGCTCAGTGACCTTATTAATATCCGATTTGGTCCGGCGAGCCGTGATTTGCCGGTTCTCCAGGGGGTGCTCATTGGCCCAGTTGGCGGTTTTAGCCATGGCGGTCGCGAACCCCCGGATCACGTCAGGCCGGTTTTTAATTATATCCAGGTGAAAGAAAAATGGGGTTCCGCCGCCCCGGTTTTCCCAAATATCATAATCCGAGAAAATAACCCGAAACTCGTCATTGTTAGCGAAGTACTCCGGAATCTTGTGCATCAGGGCCACGTCCACGTCCCCCTGCCGGAGAGCCTGCTCAATGACCGGCTCTTTTATCACCACCAAACTGGCGACATTCTTGACATCGGCTATGCCATGCTTACGCATAAAAGCCATATGAAAATAACCGTTGCAACCTGAAGAACCTGGCGAGCCAATTTTCTTGCCAACCAAATCCTGAGCTGTTTTGATAGGGCTATCTTTTTTAACAATGGCCACCATGTGAGGCACGCGCTGAGTGCTCTCGGTCTTCTGGGCCACCGCCTTAATCTTAGCCCCGGCCGCGATAGCCGCGATGGTGGTGTTGACATGGCCACCAGAGTTAGTGTGAATGAGGCCTTTCAAAACCGAAGGTATGGTTTGCGAGCTGGGAACCGCCCCAATAAAATTAACTTTAATACCGTTCTCAGCGAAAAAGCCGTTTTCCTCCGCGGCCATCAGAATCTCTGGGGAGCTCAAATCAGCCGAGTTGGGAACTTTGAGAACAAAATATTTCCGGCCATTTTCCCAGACCTCATCCTCAGTCAAGTCAGCCGGAGCCGAAGATGGAGCGGATTCGGCTTTGGAAGTCAAGTTAGGGGCCAGGTTATGGCCCTGGGAAACAGAGTCGTTATTGCCGCAGGCGAGCGGCAGAGCGGCGAGAGCCAGTAAAATGAAAGCCAAAATAAATCTTCGCATAAAACCACCTATATAGTCATAAATATGACTTAAAAATCAAATTATGATTCTTCTTTATAATAAGGATTAAACTTATTAGTGTAGACCTGATCCACCGTAATGCCAGGCTTGATCTCCCCAAAGGCCGTCAGAAGATCAATCCAGACCTTGGCGGTCTCTGGCCTAATAATTCCATTGGGGGTGAAGTAACGCTCATAGACCCGCTCCACCTGGGTGTTGGTTCTTCTGGCGGTGATGGCCCGGGCCTCATAAGGATGCTCGTTGGCCCAATTCATAGTCTCAGCGACGGCGGCCACAAAAGCCTTAACTGTATCGGGATGCTTTTCTATGTAGTCGGTGGAGAAGTAGAACGGCGTCGCTCCGCCCTCGCTACCCCAGATATCGTAATCAGAAAAAACTATTTTAAACTCCCCTTGTTTGACGATATCCTCAGGAACCTTGTGAATCATGGCCAAATCAATTTCCCCCTGGCGCAGGACCTGCTCAAGGTTCTTTTCTGGGAGAACAATGACCTCAACCTTTGTTTTGGGATCCTTAACCCCAAATTTGTCCAGCCAGGCGTAAGGGGTGTACTCGTTACAGCCCCCGATGGTCGGGATGCCAATTTTTTTGCCAACCAAATCCGCTGGCTCCTTGATGGGACTGTCTTTAGGAACAATGCCTATCATATGAGGCACTCTTTGGGAGGTCTCCGTCTTCCCCGCCACGGCCAGAATTTTGGCTCCCGCCGAAATCCCGGCTATGGTCCGATTAATATGGCTACCAGGACTGACGTCAATGCGACCAGAAACCACGGCGGCCACGTATTGAGGGGTGGGCACTACCCCAACAAAGTCCATTTTTAATCCATGTTTTTGAAAAATCCCCAAATCATCGCCCACTACCAAAATGTCTGGCGAGGTTGGCTCACTGGGCATGGGCACTTTCAAAACCGTCAACTCAGGGGTCGCGGGGGTCTCTTTTCCAGTCGGAGCCTGAGCTTGAGGAGTTGGAGTTGGAGTTTTGGCGGAGTTGTCCCCGCAACCAACCATAAAAATGATAAAAAAAAGGAAAAAGAATTTTAATAAATTCATTTTTAGTATTTCTGACATTATGACACCTTATCTATCCTTAAATTCAGAGACCCTAAACAACCAACCTATCATCTTCCTGAGCCCGACTTTAAGCTTTTTAAGCACAATATCAGGACTCAGTTATAAACTATGAGTGCCACAATTAACTGAAATATATTAAAAAAATTGAACTAAAAATAAAATATGGCTTTTTACTCCATTCGTTCAATTCAGAGAGGGACTCAGGACCAGACTCCTCCACAAAAGGAACACCTGGCCCTCGACCTAAATTCTCAGAAAACTAAAACGTCCACAATTTCTAAATCTCCGCTCCATCAGGATGAAGTTTTATAAAAAGGGTTAAACTCGTTGGTAAAAATTTGGTCCAAAGTAACCCCAGGCTTGATCTCCTCAAAGGCCGTCAAAAGCTCAATCCAGACCGAGGCTGTCTCCGGCCTGATTATCCCATTAGGGGTATAATAACGTTCATTGATAAACGATATGTCAGTATTTGTTCTCTTGGCGGTAATGGCTCGAGCCTCATAAGGATTGGCGTTAGACCAATTCAAGGTTTCGGCCACGGCCGTGACAAAGGATCTGACTGTGTCAGGGTGTTGTTTTATGAAATCAATTCTGAAATATGGCGGCGTCGCCCCACCATCGGTTCCCCAGATGTCATAATCGGAAAAAACAATCTCAAACTCTCCCTTGCGAACAATTTCCTCAGGTGTCTTATGTAGCATAGCCAGATCAATTTCGCCCTGACGAAGAACCTGCTCAAGGTTTTTTTCTGGCAACACTAAGACCTCAATCTTGGATTTGGGATCCTCAATACCCGCTTTAGCCAGCCAGGCGTAAGGGGTGTATTCGTTACAACCGCCAATAGTCGGAATGCCAATTTTTTTGCCAACCAGATCCTTAGGCCCCTTTATGGGGCTATTCTTGGGGACCACGCCAATCATATGAGGAATTCTCTTTGTGGTCTCAGTATTCCCAACAACAGCTAAAATTTTGGCGCCAGCTGAAATTCCAGCGATGGTCCGATTAATGTGGGCGCCTGGACTGACATCAATGCGATCGGAAACCAGAGCGGCCACATATTGAGGTGAAGGTATCACTCCAACAAAATCCAATTTTATGCCATTCTTTTTAAAAAAACCTAATTCCTCTCCAACAATCAAACTACTAGGTGAAGTTGGCTCATTAGCGGGCGAAGGAACTCTCAAAACCTTGAGCTCAGGAGCTGAAGGCGTCTGAGCCTCATTTCCGGTCACCGCCTGGACTTGAGGACTCGAAGTTGATTTTTGGGCCGAATTGTCGCCGCAACCGACCAATAAAAATAAAAAAAATAACATAAAAACACTAAACTTATAATTTATTGTATTTTTATCTAAAGTCATAATAACACTTAAATTTCCTCTAAGATGAATAAATGATTTACATTAGACTCCAGCTTTATAAAAAGGGTTGAATTCATTTGTATAAATCTGATCCAAAGTTAAACCAGGTTTTATTTCTTCATATTTTTATAAAAGATCTATCCAAACTTGAACAGTTTCTGGTTTAATTATACCATCAGGAGCGTATTGCCGTTCATTAAGCTTGTTAACATCATACTTTGTTCTTCTGGCCGTAATTTCCCGAGCCGCGTCAGCGTTCTGGTTGGCCCAATTTTCAGCCTCGCTCATGGTGGCGACAAAGTTACGAACAACCACCGGATTATCTTTGATAAACTGGTGAGTAAAAAAGTATGGCGTGGCTCCTCCGATGGTTTCCCAGACATCGTAATCGGAAAAAACTATGTTAAACTCGCCATCCCTGATGATATCCGCGGGCACCTTATGCATCATGGCCAGGTCAATATCGCCCTGGCGAAGGGCCTGTTCAATGGCGCTTATGGGAATTACGTGGATGCTAATCTTGGATTTAGGGTTCTCAATTCCAAATTTGGTCAGATAAGCGTAAGGAGTGTACTCATGGCAACCGCCAATCGTGGTTATGCCGATTCTCTTCCCCACTAAATCCGCCGCTGACTTAATTGCGCTCTGCTTGGTAACTATGCCAACCATGTGAGGTATTCTTTGGCTGGTCTCCGAGCTGGCGACAACGGCTTTAATTTTGGCGCCAGCGGCGATGCCGGCTATAGTCCGATTAACATGAGTTGGTTGGTTAGTGTCAAGCCTTCCGCCGACCACGGCCGCGACCAATTGAGGGGCCGGGACGTAACCGACAAACTCAAAATCTATATTGTGTTTTTTCGTAAAACCCATTTCCTGAGCCACTAAAAACTCTATAGTTTGAGTTGGCTCAGTTGTCAATGGAACTCGCAAAATAGATACCTTCGGCGTAGCGGCCTCAGAATTTGGGGGTTGAGCTTTAACAACGGGCGCCGAGTTGGAGCTTGAAGCCTTATCCTCACCGCCGCAAGATGACAATAAAAT
>JAISMU010000045.1 GCA_031276635.1 Deltaproteobacteria bacterium
GACACACTCGACTGTCTAACTCACAAGATAGCCTGTTTCACGTGAAACATTGGTCTGGCAATCAGCCAATATCGCCTGTTTCACGTGAAACAATGGTCTGGCTATTTGCCAAGATAACCTGTTTCACGTGAAACAATGGTCTGGCTATTTGCCAAGATAACCTGTTTCACGTGAAACAATTGTTTGACTCTCAGCCATAATAGCCTGTTTTACGTGAAACAATGGTCTGGCTTTCTGTGAAGATAACCTGTTTCACGTTAAACAATGGTCTGGCTTTCAGTCATTATGGCCTGTTTCACGTGAAACAATTGTTTGACTCTCAGCCATAATAGCCTGTTTTACGTGAAACAGTGGTCTGGCTCTCAGCCATGATGGCCTGTTTCACGTGAAACAATGGTCAGGTATTCAGCCAATATGGCCTGTTTTACGTGAAACAATGGTCTGGCTTTCTGTGAAGATAACCTGTTTCACGTGAAACAATGGTCTGGCTATTTGCCAAGATAGCCTGTTTCATGTGAAACAATGGTTTGGCTCTCAGCCATGATGGTCTGTTTCACTTAAAACAATTGTTTGACTCTCAGCCATTATGGCCTGTTTCACGTGAAACAATGGTCTGGCTATTTGCCAAGATAGCCTGTTTCAAGTGAAACAATGGTCTGGCTCTCAGCCATGATGGTCTGTTTCACTTAAAACAATTGTTTGACTCTCAGCCATGATGGCCTGTTTCACGTGAAACAATGGTCTGGCTTTCAGCCAATATGGCCTGTTTCACGTGAAACAATAGTCAGGCTATTTGTCAAGATAGCCTGTTTTACGTGAAACAAAGGTCTGACTTTTAACCTATATGGTCTGTTTAACGTGAAATAATGGTCTGGCATTCAGCAAATATGATCTGTTTCACTTGAAACAATAGTTTGACTCTCAGCCATGATAGCCTGTTACACGTAAAACAATGGTCAGGCTTTCAGCCATGATGGGTGTTTCACGTTAAATAGTTGAGCTATCTTTTCGTTAAATTTTTCTATTATATATAATGAATTCGATTATATTTTTATTATGTTAATTGATTTATCTAAATATGAATATTATTAAAATATATAATTTTTAAAATATTATTAAATAAAATTAATGACTAAAATAAATTGTTTTATACATTAATAATCAATAATTAAAAAATAGTACCTTTTTTTCAACGAATTAGTTGAATATAAAAAATTAACGATATTTCCAAAGTCTGGGAATTAGGTGTATAATAGTCAAATCTGATTTCTAGGGTTAGTTGAAACCGTTCACCCACAGTAAAGGGGTGGAGTTTGAAATAGTCCCCATGGTTACCAAGGGTCAGGCTCTGGATCTTTCGGTTCTGAGACTACGTTAAATAAAATGGCTAAAGACCAATGTCAGAACGTTTCTCTAGTTCTGACCTCATGAAGACTCGTTTTACTATCACTTGTGAACGCTTAAGGTTAGTTAAGGAATGATTAGCCAAGGAATGAAAAAGGCGATAATCGGTGGATCCATGGTTCGCCGGATGTTTGAGGAAGGGGTAAAACTTAAAAATGCCCACGGCCCGAGTAATGTCTTTGATTATTCTCTGGGCAATCCCGACCTACCTCCTCCAACTCGTTTTAACCAGGTTACAAGTGATCTTCTTCGTGACAATGAACCAGGTTCTCATGGTTACATGAATAACGCGGGTTGGTTGGATGTCCGGGAAAAGATGGCCGCTTACTTAACCCGGACCATTGGTCAGGGCTTGACCGAGCCTTTAGATCCTGGGTTAGTGATTATGACTGTGGGGGCCGCTGGAGCCATGAATATAGTTTTGAAGGCTATATTGAATCCAGGAAACTCGGTCGTAGTTTTGGCCCCATATTTTATGGAGTATAACTATTATATTAGCAATCATGGCGGGGAAGTGACGGTGGCCCAAACCGATCTATTTTTCCGACCTGACCTGAATAATTTATCCTCCAAAGTCACTGACAAAACAGCGGCTTTAATCATCAACTCACCTAATAATCCCACTGGAGTTATTTATACCTCTGAGGAATTGACGACCATCGGCCAGATTTTGAGTGAGGCCTCTCATAAATTTGGACGGCCAATATTGTTGATAGCTGACGAGCCCTACCGTAAGCTGGCTTTCAATAATAAGACTGTTCCTTCAGTTTTCCCGGCCTATCCTTATTCTGTGGTAGTTAATTCTTTTTCCAAGGATCTGTCCTTAGCTGGTGAGAGAATTGGCTACGCGGCCATTAACCCAGAAATGCCCGAAGGTTCAGCATTGATGGAAGCCATGGTTTTAGCCAATCGAATATTGGGTTTTGTTAACGCCCCGTCTTTAGCCCAAAAGGTGGTGGTTGAATTGTTAGAGGAGTCGGTGGATCTTGATATTTACCATCGACGTCAGGAATTATTGATTTATGAGTTAACCAGGATGGGCTATGACCTGGTCAAGCCTGAGGGAACCTTTTATCTTTTTCCTAAAAGCCCTTTGAATGATGATCTGGCTTTTATAGATTTATTGAGGGAACAATTGATTTTGGCCGTTCCTGGAACTGGGTTTGGCCGGCCCGGTTATTTTCGGTTGAGTTTATGCTTGAGCGAGGAGATGATAAAGGCATCATTGACTGGATTCGCCAAAGCCATCTCTAAAGTTGGGCGAGCTTGTTAAGGAGTTATTATGCGCAGTGATGATATGAAAATTGGCGTAACCCGAATTCCTCATAGGAGCCTTTTAAAGGCATTGGGTTTGACGGATGAGGAAATAGCTCGTCCTTTTATCGGAATTGTCAGCTCGGAAAATCAGGTTATTCCCGGTCACATCCATCTGGGCCGGATCGCTGACGCCGTTCGAGATGGAGTTCTGGCCGAGGGAGGAACGCCTTTTGTTTTTCCGGCCATCGGGGTTTGTGACGGTTTGGCCATGGGCCACGCTGGTATGCGCTACTCTCTGGTGAGTCGGGAACACATTGCCGACTCTGTGGAGATCATGGCTATGGCTCATCCATTTGACGGTTTGGTTTTTATTCCAAATTGCGACAAAATTGTGCCTGGCATGATCATGGCGGCGTTAAGGTTAAACATACCCTCGGTCTTTGTCAGTGGTGGGCCGATGCTTGGCTACCAAACCCGAGGCCAGAAATTAACCCTCTCCAGCGCGTTTGAGGCAGTGGGGCGGGCTGATAAGATTAGCGAGGTGGAAATCAAGGAAATTGAGGATTACGCTTGTCCGGGTTGTGGATCTTGCGCTGGCATGTTTACGGCCAATTCCATGAATTGTATGACCGAGGCGGTTGGTCTTGGCTTACCAGGCAATGGAACCATTCCGGCCATCCACGCTGGGCGGATCCGTTTGGCCAAAAAAGCCGGTTTCAAGGTCATGGAACTATTAAGAAAAAATATTCGGCCTCGAGACATTGTTACTACCGATTCATTGCGTAACTCCCTAGCCGCCGATATGGCCTTGGGCTGCTCATCGAACACTGTTCTCCATCTTCTGGCCATCTCCCATGAGGCTGGTATAACCCTGGATCTGGAATTGATAAATTCCATCAGCAAGGCCACCCCTCACCTAGTTAAGCTCAGTCCAGCTGGTCCTGACACTCTGGCTGATCTTGATTTGGCCGGCGGGGTTCAGGCAGTCCTTAAGGAGCTGGAAAAGGACAACTTGATAAATGGACAATGCGTTACAGCCACGGGAGAAACGGTGACCGAAAACCTTAAAAACGCGCGTAACCTGGATCCCACTGTTATCAGATCTCGTGAAAACGCCTACTCTCCAGATGGAGGTCTGGCGATTCTCTGGGGCAACCTGGCTCCGGATGGAGCGGTGGTAAAAAAAGGAGCGGTGCTCCCAGAGATGATGCGCCACGAGGGACCGGCTAGAGTTTTTGATTGGGAGGAAGATTGCACCGAGAGTCTTCTAAAAGGCGCTATCAAACCGGGGGACGTAATCGTCATTCGTTACGAGGGACCCAAAGGCGGGCCTGGCATGAAGGAGATGTTAACACCCACCGCGACCCTGGCCGGTTTGGGGCTGGACAAAACCGTGGCCTTGATCACTGACGGACGATTTTCTGGGGCATCTCGAGGCGCCTCCATTGGGCACATTTCCCCCGAAGCTGCCGCCGGAGGAATCATTGGCCTGGTTGAGGAAAACGATCGAATTGTGATTGATATTCCAGCTAATAAGCTTGAGCTTAAAGTTGAGGATAGCGTTCTGGCGCAAAGGCGGGCCAATTGGCGGCCTTTGGACAAACCTGTGCCTAGGGGCTATTTGAGCCGGTACCGTCAGTTGGTCACTTCAGCTAACACTGGGGCGGTTTTGTCAATTTAGATTTTTTTTCGCGAAAATCCTGAGGGGAGGGCCCGACGATCCAGCCGGGCCCTGGTCCTAATTTGTTCTAAGTTGGACTGGGACTTTTCCATCCAAAAGACCTGGGATTGATAAACGGTTAAATTCTGACCAAAATATTACTTTATTCTAGCCACCCCGACAATCATCATCATCACCCCGAACATTTGAATAATGACAATCTTCTCATCCAGGATATAAACGCCCATAAATACCGTCACCACTGGACCAATCATGCTCAACATGGCCGCCCGAGGAGCCCCGACCAGAGCCAAGCCTGAAGAAAGGGCGTAGATGGGAATGACAGTTGACAGCGAGCTCATGAGAAAAACAACCCAGTAAAAACCCAAAGGCTGGACTATGCTGACCAGGGGCCGAGCCAAAAGAAAATGGATGATAACACCCACACTGGCCGCCCCAAAAATGAGAGAAACAAAAAAATTAAGCGACTTTCCCCGGAAGAAGTAATCTACTCCGACTAAGTACAAAGCGTAAGTTAAGGCGGAAAAAAAAATATAAACTGTCCCAAGGATAAAATTATTCTGAGGGTTACCCAGGTTGGGCCACATCATCATAAAAAGGCCAGAATAACAGAGTAATAGACAAATAATAGTTGGTGAGGATATAGGAGTTCGCGTGATTATGGCGTTGATGATCACGACCATGGTGGGGTAAAGAAATAAAATCATGCGCCCGAGATTGGCGTCAATGTAATAAAGTCCAAGAAAATCCAGATAAGAGGACAGGTAATAACCACCCAACCCCAGAATAACAACCAGGATCCACTCTTTTCTGGAGAGCTGGATGACCCAGCTCCCCCGGGCGAGATTAAAGATTAAAATGGACAGGAAAAAAACTCCAGCCATCAGAACTCGGGAGGTCAAGAGAGTCAGGGGATCCACGTCATAGCGATAGGCCAGTTTGGTGAGAATGGTTTTGCCGGCGAATCCGACGCTGGCCAGGAGAACCAAAATAGTTCCCAGAGTTTGGGATGAAAAATTTTTGGAGCTCAAGGAAAGCCTCTTATGAAATAAAGGAAAAAAGGCCTCCGGTTTAGGGTCAGCCAAATCTCTCCAAGGCCATAGACGGCCTTGGAGAGATCTAAAGGGTTACTTAACTGTTATTTTTTGACCAGCTCCCAGGCCGAAGTTTTCTGGAAAATACATTTCTTCCACCTTCGGGCCGGGAACAGTGTACTGGCCTGGGGTAGCCGGGCGGATCAGGTAAGAGTAAGTGTAGACTCCGGCGGGGACGTATTCGGAGGTGGCCAGAACTCGGTTAGGCCAGAATTCCTCGTGATCATGCCAGGTCAGGTCGCTATCATCGTTGTTAGAGCTCAGTAAAGACAGAAGAGAACGGTCTGAGTCTTTGAGACTGAAATTGATGGGCTCAAACCCGGCCGGCACGCGATCCTCCAGGATCAGATTATGACGGGCCACCGGAGTCATGAAAGTAACTGTAACTTTAACCACCTGACCTCGTTGGAAAACTGTCTGCCCAGGGTTTTGAGGCTCCGGTCGCCAAACAGCGTAGGAGCGGGAGACGGTAATTCCATTGGCGGACACTGGTCGCAAATCTGGCTCCTTGGGGGCGAAGGTCAGTCTGGCTGAGGCCCAGGCTCGGCCTGAACCCTCGGTCAGAAACTTGATTTTATTTAGCCCGGCCAGAGCCGAAGCGGCGATTGACCGCGAGATGGGCTTATTGACAAAGGAGTTGAAGGTTACTTTTTCCAGTTTCCTATCCGCGACTGGCGGCTCAAGCAGAGTTTCAATAGTCAGGTCAGGATTTTCTGACTCCGCTTTGTTTATATAGGAACTCAAGGCCAAAAGGGCCGTTAGATTGGATTGGGTGGAACCAAAGGAGCCACGGCGACCCAGATCAGACAGACTCCGGATTAAGCCTGGAATCAGTTGATTATATGGGGCCGCCTCAGCTAAGGTTAAAAGGGTCAAGGCTGTGAGCTGACCCTCATCAACCCAAAGGTTGGGGATGGAGTTACGACTGGCCCCAACGTTGATTTGATTGGCGATCATAGGTAGAAGGGTTCGTAACTGTTCGACCCGGTCCCGGTTTCTGGGGAGAGCGTTGATCCCTCGGGTAAGGCTCAGGAGCTCATAAAGACTCAAGCCTGACCGGTCTTGGTAAAAACTTTCCAGAAAGCTCTCGGGCTGGGAATCGAGTTTGGCCAGAACCGAGGCGGCGTAGATCTGTAAAGATTTAATGTCCAAAGAGGAGTACCAGGTTGGAGCCTGAAAATCCTGGCCGCTTAAAATGGAGTTGACATAACTGGTGGTGTTAGCCAGAAGACTTTGAGGAACCTGGAAACCGTCCTTATTAGCCTCCACGAGAAAATCAAGAATAAAAACGCTTAAATGAGGATTGCGGTCACTCCAGCTTGTCTGAGAGGCCCATAAAGCGTAACCACCGCCTCGCTCGCGAGATTCTATCAGGCGCAGCTGGCTTTCCACCATCTCTCTCTGTTTATTTTCCTCCTCTGGCGGAGTTTTTTTCCAGTTCTTTACCCGCAGCAGGGCCAGGGCTCCAAAAGCCCGAGAGGTGGATTGCTCTAGACATAGATAGGGATAGTTGGCCAGATATTCCCAGGGGCTGGCCAGAAATGGGGCTAGAGTGGGGGAGATTTCCACAACCAGGCCCCCGCGGGTCGGGTCCAGATTTTCAATTAAGCTCAGGTCTATGACCGTTTCCCCCGGCGTCAGCTCTCGGAAGGCGGCTTGGGAGCTTAGTTGACTTAAGTAGTTGATGGGGGTCAGATATTTGGCCGCGTCACTATCCTGACCCAGGCTGGCCTCAAAAGTGAGGAAGGCCGGGCCTGGTTGGTTGGCCTTGACCCGAAAGCCCACCTCCTGGCTGCTGTTCTCGGCGACCTGAACAGTTTTGACGTTGGTAGGTTCCAGGAGTTCCAGGTTTTCCAGATTGGCTGTAACTTGGGCTTCCCCGCCAGGGCCGCGGTTGGAGACGATGACTGAGGCTGTGAATTCGTCGCCCAGCCCCGCCTGGGCAGGGAGAGCCGACCTTAAGAGAAGGTTTTTGGTTACGAGAATCTCCGCCACTCCGGTTCCGGTCTGGCGACCTGGGCCAGTGGCGATAGCGTAGATTTTAAAGGTAGTCAGATTGTCGGGCAGCGTGAAGGCGACCGTGGCCCGGCCAGCGCCGTCTAGTTGGACAAATGGTTCGAAGTGGGCCAGGTTTTGGAAATTGGCCCGCAAAAAATTGTTTTCCCTGGCGGACATGGGCCCCCCGCCTCCGCCCGGCTCCACGCCCTTGTAGCCCCAGTCACGGCGCCCGATGAGGTCTTGCAGGTTATTGAAGGTAGTGACCATCAAAGGCCGAGGTTTAAAAAACTCTTTTTCAGGATAATAGCCTTCCTCGCCTCCAACCTGGACCAACCCGGCGTCCACCACCACCAGGGCCACTTCGCCACGGGCCGGAGAGCCATTGGCGTCCGTGACCTCCAGGTCCACGGTCACGCTCTCCTGAGGCCGATACTCGGTTTTCTGGGGTGTGGCCTTGACGTTCAGGAGATCCGGATTTCCAGTAACCTTGAGGGTTAGATAGCCTTGGCGGTAAGTGGGTTTGCCGAGATCCACGTTGTCCTTGTCGGGCTGGTCGCTGATTCGGCCCCGGGTCAGAATAACGGAGACATAGACATTGGGCCCATCAGCCTGACTTAAAGGCACCTCCAGAACCGGGCTCTGACTATTCAACTCAAACTTCTGGACCTGTCTTAACCCAGATCTTTCCACGGTCAAAAGGCCCTGGCCACTCTGGAAGGGGCTCTGAACCAGAATCTTGGCCGTATCGCCAGGCTTATAAACGCTCTGGTCTGGAATCATGGTGAGAGAGTCATCATTGCTAAAATCCCAGCCCACCGGACCGGGCCCAAAAGCGTAAAAGGAGACCGACGCCTGGTTAGGCCGACCCTTTGAGTCGACAATTTTAGCCTGGACAAAGTACTGGCCGGATTTGGGAATATCCAGTTTAAAGTTGACCAACTGGTCAAGGGAGGTCAATTTAGAGCCAGAGATCTCCTCATCAACCTTTTTGGCTTGATAGAGATAGGCGTTACCCACCGACCGTCGCCGGACAGTCTGCCAGACCCGCCGGAAAAGCTTGATTTCCACCGGAGTTTTGGCTACCAAATCGCCATTCAGATCCACCACGGCCAGGTCCAGCTCGACCGGGGAACCCACTCGCGCCAGGGCGGACTTGTTTTTGAGGGCCACGTAAAGAGAGGCCGGGTGGGCTAGAAAGTTGGCTTGTTTGGCGACGACCCGTTGGTCCACATCGGTGGCCGCCAGAATTACTTCCACCTTTCTGGGTCGGGGGATCGACTCTGGGGGAATAGTCAGATCAAAAGAGACCCGACCAGCCTGATCGAGCTTAAACTGTCCCGAGCCCATGGTCTCCACACCCCGTTGGCAGTAGTCACAGTCTGGGGGTTGATTAGCGAAATTATCGATCAAGGAAAAGCCGGGCAATTTGGGAAAAGCCAGATCCTCGGCGGTAATGGCGAACGCGTCGTAATACCCGACGTTATCAGCCACTGGGGAACCGAAGTGGTAACGGGCCGTAGCTGAGACGGTGATTTTCTGGCCCGACTCGGTCGTTGGCAAGGGGTCAAAGGTGAGATCAAAGGCCGGGGTTCGGAAGACCTGGACCTCAAAGGACCCCAGATTAGAGAATTGACCATTTTGCTGAAACTTCTCCCAGGAGCTGACTAGGGGGTCAAAGTCGGGATCGGTTATGAGCGCGACCGTGTAGGAGCCTAAGGCGGCGGAGGGGTCGAGGGGGAGATCATAAGAAAAAGTGCCCAGCTCGGAAAACTGGATCTTGTCCTGCTTGACCAACTCGCCACTCGGGCCGAGGATGACCAGGCTGGCCGACTCAGGCTGGAGAGAGACGATCTGGTCGCCTTTAATGAGCCGGCTGATGCCTTTGAGACGGGCCGTTTCGCCTGGCAGATAAATGGGCTGGGCCGACAAAAGCCAGTTGAGGTATTGCGGGGGGCCCAGAGGTTGGGCGTAAGAGCTATACTTAATGTCGTAACGCCAATAGTCAAACCCGTTCTGGCTGATGTTCCAGACTCCGGCTTGGCCCTTATAGTCGGCAATGAGATAAAAGCTTGGCGGAGAGCTGGACTCATATGCGGTTTTCTTAGGAACGGCCTGGGCCGGGAGCTTAGAAAAAATGGCCTCGCGGCCAGGCAAGCGGGCTAAACCTGTCGCGTCGGTCTGGCCACTCCAATAGACCTGGTCGCCCGGGCCTCGGAGCTCCAGATCCACGCCGGCCAAGCTCTGGCCGAGGCTTAAGTCATAAACCCAGACCAGCCCATCGTCATAGCCGATTTTAGCGGTTACGCCCAAATCGGTAATCTGATAAAAGTGGCTTTGTTTAAGCTGGTCAGCGCTGTCAGTAATGGCCAACAGCAGAACCTGACCCTGGCTATCAGGGGCGAAGAGCTCTTTTAAGTTGACCCCCATCATGGTTGGCCCGTAAATGGCCCCCTGGGGAGGCCGTAGGGTCAATTGGCGGCTCTGGCCGTATTGCCTGGCCAATTTAAGGAACCGCTGACGTCGTTCCTCATAATTGAGCTTATAATCTCTGACGGTTTCCATGACTTTGACGGCGTCGACCGGACTCAGGGCGTAACCTTGGATCACCGCCTGAGGCATATTGGTGATGGCGACTGGGACAATCGGGGGCGAGGAAGTTTCAAGGAAACCGTCGCTCTGCTTAAAAGTGATGTCCGGTTCGTAGGCTTTAGTCCGAAAAGAGAGCTTTTGAGGCTCGGTCATTTTTTGGCCGTAGATGTCCTCAGCCCCGGCCTTGATGGTCACCACATAGTTGGTCAAAGCCCGGAATGGAGCCCAGAAAGGTAGAGCGTTGGTATTGTAATCATACTCAGGCGGGA
The DNA here is from genome assembly GCA_031276635.1 of Deltaproteobacteria bacterium. Lineage (GTDB taxonomy): Bacteria > Desulfobacterota > Desulfarculia > Adiutricales > Adiutricaceae > JAIROO01. Next base: position 10,293 of record JAISMU010000045.1, read on the forward strand.
ATTGGCCGCTCTCTCTGAGAGCGCTTTTAACCGCCTCTTTTTGCCACAGAAACCCCGTGTAAGGCGGGTCAAACTCAATAAAGTCCATAATCTTGGCAAAATTTACCGGGTTATTAAACTGTATGGAGAAATAGTCATTAGGCTCAAACAAGCAGGGCTCAGCCGAGTCCTGGGGACAAGAGGAAAGGAGAGACGCTCGCAAAGGCCCGGGAGTCTGACCCTCCATCAGAACCATCTCCGCTTGAGAGAGGCGAGGGCCAGCCAAGGAGATAAGTTTGGGCTCAGCCACCAGCTGAAAGGTTGAGCGTGGCGGTAGAACCGAGTCGGATTCCACGACGACGCTCCAGTAGCCCTGGCCAGCGTAATCCGTAGGGCTGGGATCGCGCCAGAGGGCCTTGACCCGAGACTTTTGACCCTCAGAGTCAGTCACGACAAAGACGCTTTTGTCAGCCAAGGTTTTTAAATCCAGAGGTTGATTGAAGTAAACCATATAGGCGGCCCGAAAGCCTTCCTCGGGTTTGGCTTGTTCCAAAAAGCTAGAGCTCATGACCTGAATATCCGGCAGGGAAATGGTTATTTCGGCTCCCTCAGTCAGGGCGGCCCCCGCGAGGGATTTAAGGCCTGGATTGACTTTGGCCCTCAGGAGCAGGCTTCCTTTGAGGGGTTTTTCCGGGACAAAGGCCAGGGTGTACTCGTTGAGCCAGCGAATTTGACCGGGTATTTGCGGATCCAGCTCCAAAACGCCTGGGGGGACATTCTCATACTGACCTAGGGCGACCATGGGTTGATTGAGGATGACCACAATTTGCTCCAGGGTTTTAACTGGCCCAGCGGGTAGAAATTGGAGGATTTTCAGCTCCTCCCCAGCCGGGGGGCTAGGGGCGGCCTGCCCTGAATCCGAGGCGATTACCGGCTTGGGCTGGGCGTCCTGAGTTGAGGGCTCCGATTTAGGGGGCTCGTCACAACCACCAAGGGCCAAGGCGAAAGCGAAAAAGGCGGCGAAGAACAGGGATTTGGTCATGGTTTATCCTCTCCAGGCGTTGACCTGAAAAATTATATGACAAGTCATTAAATAATCATCAAATAAGTATAAAAAAAGATAAATAAAAAGTCAAAAAATTTTTGTAAACACCTCAGACTGACCATAGTTTGTTCGGAAGGCAAATTTTATCAATAGCGGTCTTAAGTCAAATGGTCCGGAAAATTAAAGGGGAAAAAAATAGAACGGACGTTAGTCCCTTTTTTTTCCTCGGATTTGAGCCCTAAAATGTTAAGATAAGTTGTCGAATTTATTTTAAAATAAAAAAAAACCGAAAAATTTCTTCAGTTAGCCCTTTTTTTTCTTGACTTCTTTCGGCCATGAGCTTAAAAATTAATTGTCAGCCCACTTTTTGGGCCGATAAAAATCAAGTAGCTCCCTTGACATTCGTCGGGGAAGACTTATTTTTAAGTTAAGACAAACGGAGGTTTAACTAGTTTGGCCTTTGTTGGTTCTTACAGTCAGCCTCCTCAGGCTGGCCTCGGCTCAAGACCCGTCGCTCGTCAGTGGGTGATTCTGCGGCGGGCGGAAAAGACTTCTTTTCTGATCCAATTCGCCTTGATCAGGCGTTGGACTGAAAGGGCGATAGGGTAAAGGAGCCAAATCCCCTCAGCCTTCGGGCTGTTTTATCCCATCAAAAATCCGCGTATATATCCATTCAGTACGTATGGGGTTTACCCCATAACCTGCCAAAATAAACAGCGGTCGCCATCACTGGCGACCGCTGTCTCCGTTTGAGGCTCAGAAAAGAGCGGGCCAAACTTATCTCCATGATGTTAGATTTTAAACCGGAAGCTTGACTAAAAGCCAGTTAGATAAAAATTTGGGTGTAGGGTTTTTTTAATTGGTAAATATTTCCTTATAATATGCTAAAATCGTCTCTGAGGATTCCCATCAATTTGTGAAATTAAACATTTTTTGGCCAAGGAGTGGAATATCCATATTTTAACAAGAAAGAAGTCTGTAACATAGCTAACCGAGGAAATTATGGCAAAAACCACGATAAGGACCTACTCAACTGTCTAATCTGTGGCAAATGTTTTGCCGCGACTCAACAAACTCCTTTATTAGGGGCTCACCTGCCCATTGAAAAGGTCCACCAGATTATCCACCACGCCGCCGCAGGCGTAAGCGTAAGGTCAACTGCCCGTCTCTAGAAATTAACAAGGCCACTGTTAACCAGGCTATAGTCAAGGTAAGCGAAAAATTCTAAAGTTCGGATTTTTTGCCTACGTTAACTTCATGAAGAAAAAGGGCTCCATGGAACTGGCGCGGCTTAAACAAAACTAAGGATTCCCTTGATGGCTGTCTATTCGGCTAAGGCGGGGATGCCAAGCTTCATGGCCAAGCTCTTGGTTCGTAGAGTAGACAATATTTTTAAAATTAAAAGTCAATAGAATAATTTATTAAAGCTATTATAGATGTTAAGAAAATCAAAATACCAATTAATAAAGTAAAATTTTTAATTAATTGAAACTTAGTATAATCAATTTTTTTTGAATTAAATAGATTAAATATTTTAATAATAAATTTTTTTCCAAATAAAGTTATTAAAATAATAAAAAATAAAAATACAATAGATAAATATTTAAATAAATATGCTAATAGTGTTGAATTTTTAGAAAAATCATACCAGGCAAGCGACAGGTCTTTAGGTAAAAAACTTGAGTGTTTAAATGAAATGTCTAAGTCTTCTTGAGCTATAGAAGTATTAACACAAGGATTTTGTAATATAATATCAATGCCAGTTTTACCTTTTCGAAGGTTTCCATAAATATATTCAAAACTTTGTTGACCGCATTTTGACATAAATTCAATTAATTGGTTACTTTGATTGAATTTATGACTAATAGAAAAAATATGACTAAAATAATGAGATTTTTCTGGTAAAATATCTATTAATTTGTTTAATTGATTTATTTGATCTATATCATTGCATGATTGTAATCTTAATGAAAATTGAGACCATGAACCTGATTTTTTATATAACTCATATATTGGAATAAAAATATTTTGTAATTTAGTAATTTTTTCCGAATTATTATAGTCACTAAAACCTTTTAATACCATTTTTAAAAAGTTTAACATTTTAGGTGAAAAAAGTCCAGCTTTTTTAGCATTTTTAGCTAAAGAAACACCTGGATCAGCTGGCGGATATAAGCTACTAGCCAATCCGGCAGCGCTTAAGAGAACCACTACTTCATCTGTGTTGTCTTTTAAAATTAGTTCTTTAGTTAAATCCCGAAAATCTCCCCAAATAATAAAATCGCCAGTTGTCGCTCCGGCTAAACTGCTTAAATCATCAATTTCTCCGGTTAAAAAACCTTTTCCAGCACTATAAGCCTTACCTAAAATAGAATTTTTATCTTCTAATTTTTTTGAATAAACTTGTTTTAAATGTTCAACTGGAAATTTATCAGCCATATTATTGACAGAAATATATTCTAAAACAGAAATAGCAGATATAAAATCATCTTTAGATGCATATTCTTCTGCAATAGGACGAAAATCAACATCTGGTAATTCAGCTAATTTATTTAAAAAATTACTTTGATCATTTTGAATTGTTTTAGGAAGAATAAATTCAAATATAGCAATATATAATGAGATACATAATAAAATAATTAAAATAATTCTGGCTTTTAACATAAAACACCTCGTAAAAAAGTTTAAATATTACTTTTAATATAAATAATTAGTAATAGTAAATAATTAAATATTAAGAGTTAAAAAATATTATTATAATTAATTAATAAAAAATAATTTTTTTTACAAATAAGTATTGAAGACAGTTATCTTCGAAACTGAATCAGGACTAGAAATTAAACTGACAATAGTTTAGTCTTCATGGGATAATTCTATAAAAAAAAGAATTCCTGTCAATGACAAAAATAAATTTAAGTTATCGGGACTCTATACCCATAGATTTTGTTAAATCTAAATTGAGGTTAAAAATTAAAAGGCTCCTCTTGACTACGGACGCGCCTGGCATGTCCATATAATCCGTCAACTGGAGCTTCGCCCCCAGTTTATAAACAAGCCTGACTTTGGCGCGTTAAATTGGGCCAACGGTAACGAATTTCGCCCCCGACCAGGGTCAAAACGGCCCGACCCCGAAATTTCCGGCCCTCAAATGGGGTGTTGAGGCCCTTGGAAAATCCTTTTTTGGCCTCATAGATAAATTCCAGCTCAGGATCAACTATAGTAATGTCGGCCGGTCCCCCAGGAGCCAGCGAGCCGCCAGGGAGTCCCAGCAGCCGGGCGGGGTTTCTGGACATGAGCTCAACTAGCCTGGGGATGGGTAGATCGATTTCCCGGGCTAGCTCCAGAGCTAGGGGTAGACTAGTTTCCAGGCCAGTTATCCCAAAGGCCGCGTCAATGAATTCCACTTCCTTATCCAGAATGGAGTGGGGGGCGTGGTCAGTGGCGATGACCGAGATGGTTCCATCCTTTAAAGCTTCGCGTAAAGCCTCGCGGTCGGCCTTGGTCCCCAGGGGCGGGTTCATTTTGGCGGCGGAGTTGTATTCGCCTACCGCCTCCTCGGTTAAAAAGAGGTAATGGGGGGCGGTCTCGGCCGAAACCGGCAGTCCCTTGGCCCGGGCTGCCCGAATGAGGCCCACGCCCTGCTGGGTGGAGACGTGGCAAATGTGGAGGGGCTGGCCCGTCAGCTCCACCAGGGCCAAGTCCCGGAAGATGGCGATCTCCTCGGCCTGAGCCGGAATGCCCGGCAGACCCAGCCGGGCCGACATCCGGCCCTCTATAATGGCGCCTCCGGCGGCCAGAATTGGGTCTTGGGCGTGACTTAAAGGAAGTAACCCAAAGACCTGAGCGTAGTCCAGAATCCGGCGCATGACTTGGCTGTCCGCCACCCAGGAGCCATCATCGGTCACCGCTTTGGCCCCGGCCGCCCGGAGATCTTGGTACTCGGAGAGTTCCTTTCCTTGCCGGCCCCTGGTCATGGTGGCGGCCAGACATAACCTCGCCCCGGCGATTTCCTGGGCTCGGGCCAAGAGTCCGGTGATTAAAGGAGCCGAGTCTAGGGGCGGACTGGTGTTGGGCATGGCCAGAACCGTCGTGAAGCCACCGGCCACAGCGGCGGTCAGGCCACTCTGGAGGTCCTCTTTGTGCTCCTGGCCAGGCTCTCGGAGGTGGACATGCATGTCAATCAGGCCTGGCAGAACCCAGAGTCCTTGGGCGTCAAGCGCCTGCGGCGCCTCCGGTGGGCTGAGGTTGGGCTCCACCGCCTTGATCCGGCCCTGGTCTATCCAGATGTCGGCCACTTGGTCCAGCTGACGGGCCGGGTCAATGACCCGACCGCCCTTAATGAGGCAACTAATCATGGCAAACTCCGCTCGTGGTTAGACGACCAGGCTCTTGGGCCGTTCTGGGTTATCGACAAGAAGGTACAAAAGAGCCATCCGCACGGCCACCCCATTAGTCACTTGATCCAGGATCAGGGATTGGGGGCTGTGATAGACCTCCGGGGTCATTTCCACCCCCTGGTTGACCGGCCCGGGGTGTAGAACTAGGGCGTCGGGTTGAGCCAAAGCCAGTTTAGCTTGGCTTAGGCCATAAACTCGGGCGTACTCGCGAGCTCCAGGAAACAGTTGGCCAGATTGGCGCTCCAGTTGGATCCGCAGCATGATGATGACGTCCGCCCCTTCCAAGGCGGGCTCAGGGCGGTGGTAAACCTCGACTCCGTACTCCTCGGAGAGGCTCCGGACAAGCATGGAGGGCGGCCCGGCCACAGCGACGCGGGCCCCCAGGGTTCCCAGGCCGATGAGGTTACTGCGGGCGACCCGACTGTGGGCGATGTCACCGATTATGGCGACTTTGAGGCCCTCAATCCGACCTTTGGGGCGACGAATAGAAAATAAGTCCAAACGGGCCTGGGTGGGGTGGGCGTGGGCCCCGTCGCCGGCGTTTAACACCGGGCACCTTAAGCGTTGGCCCAGAAACGACGCGGCCCCGGCGGCGGAGTGGCGGATGACCAGGGCGTCTGGGGCCATGGCCTCAATGTTTTTAGCGGTGTCTAAGAGAGTCTCACCTTTGGCCATGGAGGAGCCGGAGGAGGAGAGCGACAGGGTGTCGGCCGAAAGCCTTTTGGCGGCCACCTCAAAGGAGAGCCTGGTGCGGGTGGAATTTTCGTGAAAGAAGAGAACCACCAGCTTGCCGCGCAGGGTGGGGACTTTTTTGATTTCCCGCTCAGAGACCTCTCGGAAGCTTTCGGCCGCGTCCAGGATGGCCATCAGGTGAGCGACCGAAAGACCCCTTAAGTCAATGAGGTCTTTGGGCCAGGTCAGGTTTTCAGAGAACATGGGACACCTATGCCCAGATTTTGTCGGCCCAAATATTGGTGGGTCCGGTCAAAAAAAAACCCCTCGGTTGAAGGGGAATAAGAAACATTAAGCGCGAAAGGCCAGCGCGCTGGCGGGGCAAGGCCACGCTGGTGGGCGTCATTCCGTCCACCGAGACAATTTTTTCCACCTACTCAACTTTTCGCCCCAGGCGCTCAAATCTGAGTCTTTGGGTAAATGAAAGATCTTTTTCTGGGTTCCAGGACCAGTAAATTCGCCAGGCCTTGCCGCGCAAAAGCGAGGAGCTCACGCAACCCCACATTCTAGAGTCGTTGGACTGGTCGCGGTTATCGCCCATCATAAAATAACTGTTGGCCGGAACTACGGTGGGTCCGAAGTTGCGATAGTGATTGGGGAGCTCGGTCTGGCGGTAAAAGGCGTGGGGGTCGGCGATGGGCTTGTCATTAATGTAAATCTGGCTGGCGATGATCTCCACTTTTTCCCCCGGTAGCCCGACCACCCTTTTGACAAAATCGGTTTTGGGATTTCCCGGGTATTTGAAGACCACCACATCCCATCTCATGGGTTCACCAACTTTTATCCAGACTTTGTTGGTAAATGGATTTCTCAGTCCATAGGAAAATTTGTTGACTAATACTCGGTCGCCTTCCAGAAAGGTTGGGATCATGGAGCCTGAGGGAATGTGGAAGGCCTGAATTATAAAAGAACGGATTAACAGGGCCAGAACAATGGACAGGGCGATGATCTTGCCATATTCCCAAATCTGCGTGGTCCAGGGTATGGCGGCCTCGACTTTGGCCTCCGGGGCTGGTGTGGTCGGAACGGGTTTTTTGGATTTTTTCATAATTTTAATTAATTATTAGTTGACATTGCTTTATTTTTCTTTATGAAGAAAAGGTTAAAAGCGAAAAAAAATAAAACGGATAAAATTAAAAGCAAATATTGTTTTTTAATCCAAAAACCGATCTTAAGGCCTTCTACCAACCTTCTGGTCCAGAAAATCAGCAAATTTAAAGAATAAGCTTGATTACCAGTAAAAAAAATATAAGCAATCCAAAATATAGTAATTTTTAACCAAGGACCTTATCTCCTAGATTATTTTGGAGGCCAGGCCCAAAAAGGTCAAAACAGCATAACACAAATAAAAGAAAAAAAGAGCTTTTTTCCGCCGCCAGTCTGGCCAGGTGGTATTCTCTGGTCATGGGCCGGATTAGGTGGGCGGAACATTGGAATTATATGAATAAATATAAAAAAAGTCAAGGTTTTTAAGGTCTTGAGCCATACTGGGAGCTTTAACTTGTCTTGAAACTCTCCCAACAAACTTTTTCTAACTATTTGAACTTTTATTACTAATAAATATAATAATTTATAAAATAATTATTATAAATAATAATTTAATAATTAAAATTACATAATAATCTTAACAATTTAATGTAATGTCTTCTTGAAATGCAAGTCAAGAGACTTTTGCTAATTTAATCGCTCCTGCCAAGGGAACGGGAAAAATTTAAGGGTATTTGCCAATCCCAAGGTTATCGGAGTATACTCCAAAGAAATCATGGCTCCAAAAAAACCGAGCTCGGCTGGTTCAGCCGGGAGAAGGGTGGCTTATTTTGGGGGAAGGAAGAGAAAATGGCCAGCGATGATGATATCACCATGGAAGAGGCCAGGGCGGCTTTAGAGGACCCGGTTAAGGGTAGCCTGCGGGTTTTGAAGGCCCTGGGCCGGCAGCGGGACATCTTTCGGGACCAGCTGGAAAACGGGGCGATTCGGTTGGAGGCTTCCAATGACCTGGAGACGGTGGCCGCCGAGGCGGCTTTGGCTGATTATACCCAAGCCGCCCAGGCTGAGGGGGAGCGGGTTCCCAAAATCGCCATTGTCCGGCCCAAGGTCTTTGAGTGGAAGTGAGCCGGTCAGTCAGGTTGGCGGTGGGGAAAATTCTCCAGCGTTGTTCGGCCCAAGGGAAGGTCGACCTTTACTTCATTCTTTTTTATCGCGTCTGGCCTTAAAAAATACAAAATTTAGAAATTAACATGGTAAAACTAGTATCGAGAGTTCTATAAATTATCATCTTTATTCTTTTTCAGGGTATGTTATAAGATTGATAGTTTTCTTTAAAGATCTAGTTTGAACAACTCCTTCTTTAAGCTATATAGATACCATCATATATTATTTTTTTAATGTTAAATTTATCTGCAGTTAAATAGATAAAATGATCTATTTAACTATATTTTTGCTCCCTTTAGCCCGACCTAGTGGTCTTTTCCTTTCAGAATTCCGTTCAAATTCAGGGATGACTGAGGTCTTCTTGTTTTTACGCCCTTTTTGTACGCCTCCTGAAGCCAAAGGATTCTTTTGTAGCGGGTTGCCACTTTCAAGAGCGAACGGACAATCTAAGTTCAATCGCCCGAAGATTTCTTTTTGTTGTATAGTTAGATCTTCTAGAAATACTACATAATAATATATTTTAATCAAATAATTGCATATAACCTTTAAAGTTGAATGCGCACAGTATTTAGAAGAAGATGGGTGATAATTTAAATATTAATATAATAACTAAAAATAAGATTAATAAAATCAATCTAAGTGTACCTTCTGAATAACTTCTGAGTGGTGATTAATCTCTGTAAGTTTTATTTAAGCCAAAAATTTGCTTAATATCATGCTTAATATAATATAAAGGTAAAATTAAAATAATATAAAAGTTATTTAGCGATAAAATAGTAAACTTTATATTTAAAATTCAATATAATTTATCTTCATGCTTTTTATGAAAAATATAATAGTATATAAGTAATTACCAAATAGTAATATGTGCGCAAATGAGTGCGCCTTATCAGCGCGGCGTGAGTCCACGTCAGGGAAGCGTCAGTCTCCCTGAAGCCGATCGTAACTGCGTCACCGTGAAGTGGGGTGGGGAGCGACTAAAAAATGCAACACATTTTAAGAGATTGTCGTCCAAATTCAAATAAAATCGTCTTTAGATAATTTATTGCTATATAATATATTTTAGTTTATTTAAGATAATTAAAAATATTAAATATTATATTAGGGTAGGGAAGGGTCTCTCTTCCCCTACCTCCGATCCGGCTTTTCCATCGGCTATCTGGTTTTGGGCCGGGTTGAGGGTTGGCCGCCAGGCATAAATTAAAACACCGACCGCTGTTAATTTTGGTCTATTAAATCCCGCCAAATATTGATATAATTTATAAATTATTCTATCAGGCCACTCTCAACCAGCCCGAGGATAGCGGGCTAGTTGGCTGGCCCGGACCTTAGGCCGCTTGAGACCTGAGGGTTGTTTCCGGCCTATGGGCCAGAGTATTGGGGGACGGGGTTTTCTATGAGCGCTTTGGACATAGCCCTGACAGTCATATTGGCTTATTTTTTCATCAGGGGCGTCTTTCGAGGGCTGGTCAAGGAAATTGTCGGCATCCTGGGCCTTTTTGTGGCTTTTTGGGCCGCCAGCTCCTATTGGTCCATCGGCTCGGAGCAGCTGACCCCTCTCACGGACAATTCCACTTTTCGGGGCGTGTTGAGCTTTATGATCATTTATATGGTCATCTATTTTCTCATCGGGCTCATCTCAATATTTGTGGATAAGATTGTCAAGATGACCATCACCCCCTTTGTGAGCGGCCTCTTTGGGGCTTTTCTGGGGGCCTTGAAGGGAGTCATTCTCTGTGGCATCATCCTGGCCGCGACCACGGCTTTTGTGCGTCCCGACCAGGCTTTTTACACCGAATCCACCGTCTGGCCCATTATCCAGCCTTTAACGACCCAGGTCAAAGCCTGGATTCCCACTGCCCTGCGCCAGTTGATGTCCCCAAGGGAGGCCAGCCGAGTTTTAAGACCGGAAACCGCTTTGACTCAGACTGTGCCGGCGCCTACGGATTTTCAGAGCCTTAAAAGGATTTTAAGTGATCATGGGAGCCTAATCAGCCAGGGCTGGAAAGAAAAATTCAGTAACCTTACCGGGCCGGAAACCCTTGATCCCGAAGATCTCAAGCGTTTTATCCGGGATCACCCCAATCTGTTTGCGGTAACCCCCATTCCCCAGCCAGCCCCGCGACCGTCCCCGGTCCCGCCCTCGCCCAGCTGGCCCAGCCCCGCCCAGGAGTGAGCCATGGCTGAGGCTAAAACAGATTTCAGGCCTGCCTCGGAGCCCAGCTTGACCGCGGAGGCGGCTCTGGGGCGACTGAATGGTCTGATCGAGGCCCTGGTCGATCCAGAGAGTGGTTGTCCCTGGGACCGCGAACAGACCACCGCGAGCCTGACCGAGGATCTTTTGGAGGAGACATGCGAGCTGCGCGAGGCCCTGCGGCTGGACCAGGGCCCCGGAGTTCTGGAAGAGGGCGGGGATTTGGCCTTTGTCCTGGTCTTCATCGCCTATCTGGCGGAAAAGAAATGGGGTTTTGGCTTAAAGGATATGATCGACGCGGTGGTGGATAAAATGGTCAGCCGCCATCCCCATGTCTTTGGCGATGTTCAGGGGATCGCTGACAGCGAGGGAGTTTTAAGGCAGTGGCACCAGATTAAGCGGCAAACCCGAAGCCAGGGGGTTCTGGCTTCTGTGCCAGTGGCCATGCCCGCTCTGGCCCGTTGCCATCGTCTCTCGGCCAAGGCGGCCCGGGCCGGGTTTGATTGGCGGGAGGTCGCGGCGGTCCGGGAGGCTTTGGACCGGGAGCTCATTGAGCTGGACGCGGAGATCGCCCAGGGCGATTTTAAAAATCCCCTGCGCCAGGCTCGCTTGCGGCACGAGTTAGGTGACACTCTCATGGCCACGGCCAATCTGGCCAGACACCTGGGCTTTTCTGGGGAAAAAGCCCTGGACGAGGCCAACGATCGATTTGTGAGTCGCTTCTCTTATATGGAAAAGAAGCTGGCCGAGGATAATTTAAAGCCTGAGGACGTGAGCTCCCAAGAGCTGGAGAGGTTGTGGCAAGAGGCCAAAAGAGTCTGACCGTCCATCTGGTCTCCCTGGGGTGCGCCAAAAACCTGGTGGACAGCGAAAGGCTTCTGGGCCTTTTGTCCGATCTGGGGCTGGCGCCGACTACCGAACCGGTCAAGGCCGATCTGATCGTGGTCAACACCTGCGCCTTCATTGGTCCGGCCGCCCAGGAGTCCATTGAGACCATCCTGGAGCTGAGTCAACGGCGCAAACCTGGGGCCAAGCTGGCGGTGGTGGGCTGTCTTCCGGCCCGGGATCGCTCCGCCCTTTTGGCTGATCTACCCGAGGCGGATCTACTGGTGAGCCGGGCTGAGTACGCCCGTTTGCCTGAGCTGGTGGGCGAGCTTTTCCGCCAAAAGAACCCGCTTAGGAAAAAGCCTTTTGAGGCATGGCCGCGACTTTTAGGCACGCCTCCGTGGCGAGCTTTTCTCAAGATCGCCGAGGGCTGTGATAACCATTGCGCCTATTGCCTGATCCCGAGGATCCGGGGGGCGCTGGTTTGTCGATCCCTGCCGAGTCTGATCAGCGAGGCTCGGGAGTTGGCTCGGCGAGGGGTTCAGGAGCTGACCCTGGTGGCCCAGGATCTGACGGCCTGGCGAGATGGAGAGAGGGATCTGGGCGAATTGGTGGCGGCCCTGGCTGGGATTAAAAGCCTTAAGTGGTTACGCCTCATGTACGCTTACCCCAATCGTTTGACTGAAAAGCTGGTCAAAAGGCTGGCCCAAACCCCCAAAGTGGTCCCCTACCTGGATCTACCCATTCAGCACGCCGCTCCCCAGGTTTTAAAGCGCATGGGCCGACCTTATGTGGACTGCCGGAAATTGGTTAATCGCTTACGGAAGTGGTGGCCGGGGGTGGCTCTGCGAACCACTTTAATGGTGGGGTTTCCCGGGGAGACGGAGGAGGATTTTGAGAAATTGCGCTTATTGGTAACTGAGGCTCGGTTTGAGCATCTGGGGGTGTTTCAGTTTGAGCCGGAGGAGCCCGCCCCGGCCGCCCGGTTCCCGGATCAGATTCCTCGGGCCGTGGGGAAGAAAAGGCGCTCAATACTGTTGAGCCTCCAGAAAAAGATTGCCCTGGCCCACCAACGCGCCCGGCTCGGGGAGGAGCTGACGGTTCTGGTGGAGGGTCCGGCCACTGAGAGCTCCCTGGTCATGACAGGGCGAGCCTATTTTCAGGCCCCGGAGGTGGATGGGCTCATCTATTTTGACGGTCCCCAGCCAGTCAGCGGTCAAATGGTCCAGGCTAGGGTCCTCAAAGCCCAAGCTTACGATCTGGCCGTTGGCCTGATTGAGCCGAAGGCGGCTCTGGGGTCAAGGGCGTCTCAACTATGAGCGAGGATTTCTTAAAAACCCTGGCCCCCTTGATTGAACGGCTCAACCAGACCCTGGCGGCCATCCTCAGTGACTCGGGGGGGTTCGCCACTCAGGTTGGTCTTTATGGCTTGGAGGCCGGGGGCAAGAGATTAAGGCCCTTGATGTTCTGCCTGGCCTGTGAGTCTCTGGGCCAGCCTCTCGACGAGGGGACCGTCCGGCTCTCCACCGCTTTTGAGCTTCTGCATCTAGCGACTCTTTTCCATGACGACATAATTGACATGTCCGAAACCCGGCGAGGCCAGCCAGCCGCCCACCGGGCCTTTGGGGTTCCAGAGGCGGTTCTGGCGGCCGACTACCTTATGGCCAAATCGGCCGAAGTGGCCCTGTCCACCAACAATATGGCCTGTTTTCAGGTTTTTGTCCATATCATCAAAGAGCTGAGCCTCGGGGAGCTGGACCAGCTGAAAAATCAAAACGAGGTCCAGCTGAGTCGCGAGGCCTATGAGCTGACTATTTACCGGAAAACCGCCGCTCTCATGGAGGGGGTGGGATTGACGGCTGGTCTGTGGCTGGCGGCGAAGGAAAATTTGACCGAAGCTCTGGGCGCGTATGGCCGGGGGGTCGGGCTGGCCTTTCAAATCATTGATGACGTCCTGGACTATGAGGGCCAAGCCAACCAGTTAGGCAAACCCGTGGGCCAGGACCTCGACGAGGGGCGAATAACCTTACCGTTCATCCTGGCTCGGGATCAATTGCCGGCCCAGGCGAGAAAAAGGCTTCTGGCTCTGGGCTCCCAGCGGTTTTTAAAGCCGGAGGACAAGGCGGAGATTATTGACCTGGTCATCCAAGGTCAGGGGGTCCAAGCGGCCAAGGTGGTGGCCACGGCCAAGGCGGACCAGGCCATCGCCGCCTTGGGGAAGATGCCCCCGTCCCCGGGCCGGGAGCGGCTGACCCAGTTATCTCTGGCCACCCTGGCCAGAGAAAAATAAGCCCCACTTTGACTAATAATTAGAGTTTATAGGAGCCATTTATGACCCGATATATCAATTTTTTACTCCTGACCCTGGTCTTTCTGGGCCTGACCGGCTGCGTCAGGCCCATCATCGCCCCCTTTGGCGGCAAGGACTCGCCGCCCCTAGAGGGGGAGAGTTTCGCCGAGTTTCTGGACGTGCCCTATCCGTCAGTCATGGGCCTGGACCGCCAGTCAACCTATGTTTACAAAAGGCGGGGGATTCAGGCCGGGACCATTGTGGTGGCCGGTCGGATGACCGTGGACGAGGTGGGTGAGTATTATGACCAGCATCTGCCGTCCCACGGTTGGTCGCCCTTGGCCGAGGCTCAGGGCTCCAAGCTGGTGTCGACTTGGACCAAAGATAAGAAGGTCTTGACCATCATTGTCTCCAGTGTTTTCTCTATCACTGGCCAGGACTCTCGGGTGGAGATCTGGGTCTCGCCCCCGCATCTGAGCTCGGATCTGGGCCAGCGGGTTGTTTACAAGAAGCCTCCAGAGCCAGGGGAGACTTACTCGACCACCCCTCAAAGGCGGCCTAACAAGGGGAGCGTTTCTGAGGAGAACCTTGAGTAATCCAGGGTTATACGCGGACTGGCCCTCGCTTTTAAAGGACCGGCGTCTGCTACTAATAGTTACAGGTGGGGTGGCCGCCTTCCGGGCCGTGGATCTGGCTCGGCGCTATTTAAGGGCCGGGGCCCAGGTCCGGGTGGCCATGACCGAGGCCGGGACCAGGTTTGTGACGCCGTTGACTTTTGAGGCTTTGACCCACCAAAGTTGCGTCTGGGATATGTGGTCCCGGCCTCAGGCCGAGATAGGTCACGTGGCCTGGTCTGAGTGGGCTGAAGCCGTAGTGGTGGCTCCGGCCACGGCTAATTTTCTGGCTAAATGCGCCCAGGGTTTAGCCGATGACTTCGCCAGCTGCCTGATGTTGGCCCACGAGGGTCCCAAATTGATGGCCCCGGCCATGAACACGGGTATGTGGTTAAATCCGGCTACCCAAGCCAATGTCAGGCTTTTGATGGAGCGAGGCCTAGAGGTCATGGTTCCTCCGTGCGGTCGGTTGGCCTCGGGTCGGATCGGGCCTGGCCGCCTCCCTCACCCCAAGGCTATTCTGCGCCGGACCGCCTGGCTGCTGGGCCCCAAACCCTTGAAGGACAAGGTCGTCGTGGTCACCGCCGGAGCCACCTGGGAAAGCTGGGATGACATCCGTTACCTCTCCAACCGCTCCAGCGGCCAGATGGGTCTGGCCTTGGCTCAGGCGGCTTGGCTGATGGGAGCCCGAGTTATTTTGATCGCCGGGCCTAGCCTGGAGGAACCTCGGTGGAGCGGGGAGGGCTTTGATTTGATCCGGGTTGAGACCACCCAGCGCATGCTGGAGGCGGTCTTAAAGAGTTTTCCGTCCGTGGATGTTTTGGTCATGAGCGCGGCTCCGGCTGACTTTCGGCCCCGCCGGGTGGCGGGAAAAATCAAAAAGGATCAGCTGGATCAGACTTCCCTTGTCCTGGAGCAAACTCCAGATATCTTAAAAACTCTCAGCCAGCGTGGTCAGGCTCCTCATCAGCTAGTGGTGGGTTTCGCGGCTGAGAGCGAGGAGCTCTTGCCCCGGGCCCGAGCGAAATTGGTCGACAAGGGCTTGGATTTTATCGTGGCTAACCAGGCCGGCGGCCCGCGCAGCGCTTTTGGCGCGCCGGACACCCAGGTCTGGCTTTTAAGCCGGGACGGCGAGGAGTTGGAGATTGGGCCGGGGCCCAAGTTTGGGGTGGCCTGGGCCTTGTGGGAAAAGCTGGTCGAAAAAATCAATAGTTAAAGAAAAGGCTGCGTTTGGAAAAGTTTGGTTTTTTCGCCAATGGCTTTTAAACAAATTTTCGCAAATTTCTGAGCGCCGCCGATTGACCATCATCCTTGAGCCAGTTTTAACTTAACCGGTGGAAGGCGACTGATCCTTCTTCAGCGTTCAGAGGGTTAAAACCCGACTGGCTCACCGAGTAACGGGCTAATTTCAGGAAGGTTATTTTATCTCAGGGAGGCGACTTTTTCGTCGACGCCTGGGCATTCTCAGGGGCTTCAGCTTAGCGCCGCTTGGTGGTGATTTGGGGCATTTCTTTTCCCAACAAAATTAAGGCCCAATTTAGCGACTTGTAAATGTTCAATTGATTCTGACCACCCTCGACGACCCAACTTCTGACTTCCTCTTTATTAGTTCCAACTTATTAATCGATATAATTGTTAATTATAGTACTTTATTTAATGATTTAAAATAATATTATGGTTGCGGCGGCCCAATCCGCGTCAGAGTTGGGGGTGAGTGTCTTTCTTCCTCTATGAGGTGAGAGTCAAGTCCCTCTAATGTCAGGAGTAGCGATCCAGATGGACCACGAGCTAGGTGAGGTCTTCCGTGAGGGGGACTTTGAATCGTTAGTAGGGAAAAATTAGGCCAGCTAATTAAGCGATGAAAATTATTAAATAGGGTTGTAGACGTTGTAAAAATAAGCGGAAGACTATATTCAGAGTTATTATTAAATATAAATTAATTAAAATTAAATTTCAAGGTATTATACAGATATTTGTAGCCGATAATTTTTTTGGAATTTAGGTTATTGAATGATTTGGGGTCAGAGCGGAATAAAAAAAAAGAAAAACCCGTTGAAAACGGGTTTTTCTGGAATAGATTCAGGTCAAGGCTCAGGAGCGCCACAGGCCATGCAGGTTGCAGTAAGCCCGGGCGTTGGCCGCGTCATCAGTTGAGGCGAAGGTGTGTTCTGGGGTCTCACCGGGTTTGAGGTGATGGCGCTGGACCGCTCCAGCAGAGGAGAACTCGATCCACTCAATGAAATGTTTCTCCTCCATGGGATGGGCCACCGAGCCCACCGTAACTTTATAGCCCCCTGGGACCTTGGCCACGACCGGGATGTGCTTTTCCTTGGCCGCCTCGGTGGAGTTTTCCTTGACCTCTTTCATCGGTTGGCCGCAGCAGGTCAACACGCCGGCGCCTGGGCCGACGACGGTGACCATTTGTTGACACAATGAGCACTTGTAGACTTGATTAATTTGAGCCATTTCTATTGTCCTGTCTGGTTAGATGGGTTAAGGCAAGCCAAAAGGCCGCCGTTTATATGAGCCAGCCCAGAACCTCAAAGTAGGCCTTGGGATGGTTGCAGGCCCGACAGGCGTCCGGGGGCTCGGTTCCCTCGTGGATCCAGCCGCAGTTGCGACAACGCCAGGTCACGGGCTTGGGTTGTTTAAACATGGTTCCAGTCTTGATCGCCTCGAGCAGCTTATTGAAGCGATGCTCATGATATTTTTCGGCGATGGCGATATTTTCCATGATACCGGCCACTTCGTCAAAGCCTTCCTCGCGGGCGATTTTGGCGAAGCCGGGGTACATGGCGGTCCACTCATGGTTCTCGCCGCCAGCCGCCGCCGTCAGGTGGGTGACGACATCGGCCTTGAGGCCGGACGGGAAAGAGCCAGTAATAGTGGCCTCACCTCCCGGCAGGAGCTTAAAAAGCCGGCTGGCGTGCTCCTTTTCCTGGTCAGCGGTTTCCTGGAAAATAGAGGAAACCAGCATGTACCCCTCGTTCCTGGCCACTGAGGAGGCTAGGGTGTAGCGGTTACGGGCCTGGGACTCGCCAGCGAAGGCGGTCAGTATGTTGATTTCAGTTTTTGAGCCTTTAAGGGTAGCCATGAAGCCTCCGAGCTTGGTCATGAACCAAGTCGTTAAAATATTTTGGAACAATGTTTTTGAGAGCCTTTGGGGCAGGAAAAAGAACTAACGACAGATAATTAAATCCCAAAAGCCTTGAGGACAAAACAGACCAGGAATCCGTGATTCGGATTATAAAATCCAAGATCCTTGAAGTATACGAAAACTGGACCTAATTTGTCAAATTATTAAGTTTTGAAAATTGGCGTATTAAATCAGAAAACAGCCGATTTTTATTTGAAAAGGGGGGACTCAAGTAAAATTAGACCAAAATATTTTCCCTTGTCGGCCTAGGATGGACTCTTTTTCTTAGATATTGACTGACCGGCCAAGTGGTCGTTGGGGAGCGGCTATAACTAAGGAGTTATTTCTCAGAGGAGTCGGCCAAGCCTGAGAACTAAGATCTGACGGTCAGGCTGACCATAGATCCGCTTTCTGGTCTGATTGACTCAGCCAACGACCAGGAGAGGACTAGAGATGAAGAAAAAACTAGAATATATCGAAAAAGTATCAGTTTCTGGAAAGAGAATCTGTTATAATTATTTCAACGGGAAGGAAAGCTTAAAAAATAAGTCAGCATGAAAAAGTCGGTTTTTTTCAGGTCAGCCTCGCGGTCAAAGTTGGCCGATCGCGGAGACAGATTAATGGGTTTCTCGGAGGGCGGGTCCCTGGAGGGGCCCGCAAAGAGAGGGGCGTTTTGTCAAATATTATATTCGCCAATTCCTCTATGTGGATGGCTGAAGCCGCTAAGGATAATTCCTTTATGTGGCTCGAAGGCGCCGCTACTGTTAATGATAAATCTGACCGCCCGGCCTTGAGCGCCCAGGAAGTCATGGTTGAGGCTGGCTTGAATTGGGAGGTGGAGAAAAGACCGGCCTATTTTCGGGACTCTGAGGGTAACTTTAATTGTGTCCCCAACCATTTCGTGGTCACGCGTTCAGACGATCTTAGTCCGCTGGGGATAGTCGGAAAAGGTTATGAATTATTTCAAAATAGAGAATTATTCGATTTTATCGAGACATTCCTATCGATCACGAAGTCTAAATTAGACACATGTGGCTTTATTGATAATGGGGCCATGATCTGGGCAACCGCGGTCGCCGAAACTCAAGAGTTTTTGCCTGGGGACCCCAGCCAGGAGTATTTTCTGATCTCCAATAATCATGACGGCAACCGCGGGGTTCAGGTGGGTTTCATGTACTCCCGGCTGGTCTGTTCCAACGCTTTGTTGTCATCTCTGAAAAAAAGCGACCATTATAGTGTCCGGCATGTCCCTAGCCTGAGATACTACACTAACGCGATCCTGGATCTTATGAGCGCGCACCGGGCTCACTCGAAAGAATTCGCCGAGATCATGAAAACCTTGATCCAAAAGCCTTTACCCCTTGAAACCATTAAGGATTTGACCGAAAAGTTGACCAGGTCCAGAAAATCCTCCCGCCTGGAGTTGCTCGACTTTTCAGATGATGAGGTGTCGGACACTTGGACGCCAGGCGAGCCTTACGCCAAGATCCTGGATTTAGTTGATCATGGCCTAGGGACGGAAATCCCGGGGGTTAAAGGGACGGCTTATGGTTTTGTGCAGGCGGTGATCGAGTACGTGGATCATCATCGGATAGTTAGAAAGGGTAACCGGAGCGAGGCTGAGGCTAAGTTTAAGGCCGCCCTGTTTGGTCAGGGGGCCTTTATGAAGAAAAAAGCCATTGAGCTGGCTTTGGCCGCCTGAAATAAAACGCATGATTTTGTTATTTTATGACGCCATCACAAAAAGTCATTCTTTTATGAATTATTTGTGTTAAAATATTGAAATTTCTATTTTATTTTTGACCTCAGTTTAAAAACCAGAGTTTGGCCAAATAACTTAAGTGTTGGTCTGGCTGGCGGGCTGGACAATTTGTGACAATTATATAATATACAGTTATCGTTTGATAAGTCATTAGTTTTTACAGAAAAAGGACTTTCTTTCTTGTAATCTAAATTCAATTTTTTCCATTTAAAAATAGCGTATATAGGAATGCATATTTTAAAAATATGTATTATAATGATAATTATGTTCTTAAAAAACAAAATAATATAGAAAATGTAATTAAAGAAGTTGTAAAAAACAAAAATAACAAAAAAGACGATTATGATTTTCCCAATCGTTTATTGATGATTTAAAAAATTTAATATATATAGCTGATGAATTCTGTAAAGAATCGGATATATTGACAACTGAATCAGTTAAAAATCATTGCCAAAAAAATTGTCAAATTTTACTATAATAATAAAATTAGTTACAATAAATTTTTTTATAGCGAGTAGTTTCCTAAAAACAGTTTGATTTGATGAGTAGTTAGTCTTCTTCCATTTAGTTTAATTCTGCTGTTTCCTTATCAATCGACTATCTATACCTAAATTTATATATAGCCAAGAAAATATTCTGTATAAACTTAACAAAAAAAATTATTAGTTTTTAAGTTTAAAAATTATAAGTTCAGTTAATAGTTTCTCTTGAATTAAGGCAAGATAATTTTTCAAAAATAACTTTATATCCACTAAATAACCGCGATTCCTTCATAATCGAGTTGGTTTTCCCTGGCCTACCAGGAGGCCAGCTTAGGCTAGGAATTTGGCCTGTCATTTTACTTTGGCTGACTCAGGCTGGGCTCATGACCGCGCTCTTTCGGCTGAGGGTTTTGTGGCCTTGGAATAAAGTTAAAATTATCAAATAAATTATATAATATTTAATAATATACTGCAATTTCATAATGTTATATAACAGGTTAGTCCTCTAAGGAAATCACTGATTTCGACTGGCCAGGCTTCCCCTTTGGCTTGGGTCAGAGCTTGGCCTATCAGTTGATCATCTATATTTTGGGCCTATAGCGTTTGACCCACTAATTGTCGTATAATAATCACATCCTGTAGCATGCGAAAAAAGGTGAGGATTATGCCTGTCCCTAAAAAGATTCCCAGAGCCATTATCACCGCCCATGACAGATTGGTCACGCTTGATGAAACTTTTCAGATATTCCACCCTGGCCAAAAAATCGTGATTTTGGGCTGTACGGATGGATTTTGGATTTTATACGCCGCGGTTAGGCTTATGGAAGTTGGCCAAATCATCGGGGTGGACTCGGACCTGAGCACTATTGAGAAATTCGCCGAGCACGTTGAGCTGGAGAAGGCGGATATATTAGACGGAGACCAAGCCGCCCTCACGCGGTTCAAGAAGGCCCATGGCCAATTGGCGAACGGGGTTCTGTCTGAGCTTTTACCCAAACGTTCCCGCAATCGGGAAGAGAACCAGGCCCGGAGTCTAGAGCAGGTCAAAGCGGCCTGGTCTTGGACCAAGGAATTGCTGGTCGAAGGTGGTTTTTTCCTCTTTAAGGCTCTACAAAGTGAGGCGGTGGACAACTTTATTGGTGATTTATCGAAAAAGTTCAATCAAATAACCCGCATCAACACTCAGCCGTCAAAAACTGGGCAGGAAATTTGTATTCTCTTACGGGGATTCAGGCTGAAGTCATAATCGTTTTTAGTCAAGGAAACTTCGACAAGAGTCATTTTATTAAAAATTTTTTTGGCTAACATCTCGTAATTAATATATTTAGTTTGAGAAAACCTTGTCTGACCTGGTTTTCAAGAGCCTCAGGCCCAGGGCTTGAGACTCTTGAAAACCAGGGCGTCAGAGCTATCAGACAACTGCCCGCTCCGGCGACATAAAACAACTCAAATCTGACTTTGAGTCTGAATCAATCATTAAAAGCTGAATCTATCTTTGTTTAGCTCACAAGAATTAGACCCTCTGGTAATTGACCTGCAAATTGTTGTATATTTTGTCTTAAATTGTGGTGGCAATAATATTTTTTGAACGGAGAAGTTATGGCCGATGAAAACAAGGACCGTCAAGACTATATCATCGCCCACGATCGGCTGGTCAAGCTTGACGATTTATACGCCCTTTTCCAACCAGGACAAAAAGTTCTGATCTTGGGTTGCGCTCAAGGATATTGGCGTTTATACGCGGCTGAGGAGATCCATGAGGACGGCTTGGTCATTGGGGTGGATAATGATCTGAGCGACCTTGAGCCCCCAGCCAGTAATGTCCAGCTGGTCAAGGCCGACATCCTCTCAAAAAAGAAAGCCACCACCCTTAAGCGGCTAATGAAAACGCTGGGCCCGGGAGCGAACGCGGTTCTGTCGGAATTGTTTCCCCAACTTACTGGTGACCGCCAGGTGGATCAAGCCCAGAGCCTTGAGCTGGTCAAGGCGGCTTGGTCTTGGGCCAAAGAATTGTTGATTGAGGGGGGGTTTTTCTTGTTCAAGCTTTTACATAGCCAGGTGGCGGAAGAGTTTTTAGAAAGCTTAAGGCCCTGTTTTGAGCGATCGACCCGGCTCAAGACCGAGCCCAATGAGTTCGGCCAGGAAATTTACGTTCTTTTCCGGGGCTTTAAAAAAAAGCCATAGGCCGATTGTGACTAGCTGGCTTGAGGCAGTTGATGGCTTGGGAGGTAAGGAAACTCCAATTGCGCGGGGCCGGCAGGCTCTGATGTCTTCGAAAAAACCCTGGTTTTTAAAATTGTGCCTCAAATAAAATTAGTGATTTCAATATGTTACCACAGTAATTAGTGAAAGTATGACTTTTTTCGGAATAATCAGGCTCTGAGGCAGTTAATAGATAATTTTATATTAAAATATAGTTATAAATATTATGTCCATATGTTTTAAGCAGGTAAATGAATTTAAAATATATTTATTAATAATTATTATAGATTAGTGGTTTAGGACATTCAGGCTTGGGACTGTATTTATAGGGCCTGGGACTAAAACTGTGAGATTTCACCTCGTCTGATGGTGGTGGTCCTTTTGGAGAAGGGATTTTTGATGACTTTACAATTAAAAACAGCCTTCGCTCTGGCCTGTCTTTTCTAAACTCTTCTTGCTCTAAGATTTGGGCCTTCAGGGCATATGGTGAATATAGACAGACGAAAATTTTATCAGTGAAGTATCATTGCAAGCTGGGATTAGGGAAACTGGTCATTATGGCGCGCTCGCAAAAAGTTTTTCCAGATTAAAATTTTCAGATTCCCCTTTCTGGTAAATCGATAAAATTCGATAAGTAACCAATAAATCCTTTAAAATCAAATTGGGTTTTTAACTCCAAATATATTATCTAGCGATTTACTTTTTATTGTTCAAAACGCTACTTTATACCATTTTAGAATTTTAACGTCAATTGTTCATATGTATTGGACTCGGGCTATATGTGGACGTTTTGGTATGGAGATTCGTTATTCAAAAGATATTGTTTACAATAATTTTCCTTGGCCTCAGCTAAGTGATAATCAGAAAAACTCAATAGAAAATTTCGCTTAACAAGTTTTGGATGTCCGCGCTCATTTCACTAATAGTTGCCTGGCTGATTTATATGATCAGTTGAGCATGCCGCCGGATCTTTTATCGGCGCATCGAAACCTTGATAAAGCGGTTATGAGGGCTTATGGATTCTCCATTAAAAACACAACTGAACAAGAAATAGTTATTAGTTTGGTTAAAATGCATCAATCGCTAGTAAGTATTTTATAATAAATGTGATTATAAGAAAATTTAGTTTTTAATATTTATATAAGTCAAAATATTATATATTATTTGTTGTGTTAATAATTATAAAATATTGTTACTCTACATTATTATTTCAATAATCTATCTCTTTTCTTCAACTAAAAAGCCTTAAAACCAAATAATTTATAAGATTAGAAGTATAGCGTTCAAATTTCATAAATTATTTTTGGTCGCGTGTGGCCCAGATGAATCCAAGCGAACCGAGTTTCAGGCCAAAACTTTGATTTTTGTGATAAATTAAGCCAGCCGTTCCAACTTTTTCGAGGACACTAAAGGCCTCATCGAGGGCTTATGACCATCAAGGACCGCTCCCGCCTGGACGACCACTATAGCCAAAAAGCCCGGAGTCTGGGTTATCCGGCCCGCTCGGTCTTTAAACTGGCCGAGTTTGACCAGAGTTATCGGTTGTTCCGGCCTGGACAGAAAGTTTTGGACCTGGGTTGCGCCCCGGGCAGCTGGACCTTGTACGTGGCGGAGAAGGTTGGGGCCACTGGCCGGGTGGTAGGTTTGGACCTGGCTATTCCCCCGGGGGCGTTTCCCGGCTGGGTTCGGCTGGGGGCGGTGGATTTGCTGGCCGGGGAGGAAGCTTTTTCGAAGGTGGCTGAGGAGTTAGGCGGCTTGGCTCAGGCGGTTTTGTCCGACCTGGCCCCCAAAACCACTGGACGCCGGGAGATCGACCAGGCCCGGAGCCTGGAGTTGGTCGGGGCGGCCTGGGCTTGGGCTCAGAAGTTGCTGGAGCCGGGGGGGCTATTTCTGTTCAAGGTTTTTCAAAGCCCGGAGGCGGACGCTTTCATTAACCAGCTCAAAGCGGGTTTTCAGAGCCTTATCCGCTTGAAACCCCAGGCCTCTCGGAAAAATAGCCAGGAGATTTTTGTCCTGGCCCGGGGCATGGGGCTTAAACCTTAGGGTTGTTGGCCGGGCCCGCCGCCAGTTGGGCCCGGGCCTCCACGGTCAGGGCGTGGGCGGTCAAACCCTCAGCCCGGGCCAGGGCGCTGATGGTCGGGGTCAGCCCGGCCAAGGCCTTTTGGCTCAATTGCTGGAAAGTCATTTTCCGCAAAAAGGCGTCGGTGGAAAGACCCGAAAAAGAGCGAGCCGCCCCTCCGGTCGGGAGGACGTGGTTGGGCCCGGTGGCGTAATCCCCGCCAGGAATGGGCGAGTGGGGGCCCAGGAAGACCGAGCCGGCGTTTTGAACCTGGCCCAGGTGACTTAAAGGGTCCGCAATGTAGAGTTGGAGATGCTCAGGGGCGTACTCGTTGGCCAGGGCCAAAGCCTCGCCCAGATCCGCGGCTACCAGGATGGCCGCGTTTTTCAGGCTCTCCTGGATTATGGGGGCTCGGTCCAGGTCGGCGAGTTTTTCTTGGGCGATTGTCGCGACTCGCTGGGCCAGTTCCCGGGTGGTGGTCACCAGAACCGCCGCCGCCTCGGGGTCGTGTTCCAGCTGGGCTAGAAAATCCCAGGCCAGAATGGTGGGGTCGGCGCTCTGGTCGGCGATGATGAAGCCCTCGGAAGGCCCGGCCGGCAGATCGATATCGACCTCCCCATAGACGGCCAGTTTGGCGGCCGTGACCCAGGAGCTACCCGGCCCGACGATCTTATCGACCTTTGGGAGCCCCAAAAGGCCATAGGCCAACGAGCCGATGGCCCAAGCTCCCCCCAGCTTGTAAATCCTGGTGGCCCCGGCCAGATGGGCGGCGGCCACAATCGTCGGCCGGGCCAGAAATCCAGGGCCCGGCGGGGTGACGGCCACAATTTCCTGGACCCCGGCCACCTGGGCCGGGGCGATGTTCATGAGAGCGCTGGAGGGATAGGCGGCCCGGCCCCCGGGGATGTAGACCCCCACCCGGGCCAGGGGCCGGGTGACCCGACCAGCCAAAAGGCCCGGCTGGACCTCGGTCAGCCACATGGCCCGCTCCAGCTGGGCCGCGTGAAACTTTTTAATATTGTTGAGGGCGGTCTGGAGAGCCTGGACGAGCTCGGGGCTGACCTCATTTAAGGCTCGCTCTAGCTCCTCAGGCCCGACCAAAAGGTCCTCGGGGGTCAGGTCGGGTTTTAGGGGGCCGTATTCCCGGGCCAGCTCAGCCAAAGGTTCGGCCCGCAGCCGATCTAGAATGAGCCGGGTCTCGGCCTGAGCGGCGTGGAAGGCGACCGCGGATCTGGCCAGGATCTTCTGGCGCCGGGCCGGGGTCAGTTCCTTAATGGTTTCCACCGGGATAGTGGGGTTATGAGGGGGGGAGCTCATTTTACTCACAATGGGGTTCTCAATGGCCTGGGCCTTTGGGGCGACGACTCTGGAAGAAGGCCTGAATCAGGCGAGCGCAGGGCTCGGCCAGAACCCCGCCCTGGATCTCCAGGCGGTGGTTGAGACCAGACAGGCTCTGTAGATCCAACAAAGAGCCGGCCGCGCCCCATTTGGGCTCTGGGGCTCCATAGTGGACCGCCAGCAGCCGGGCGTGGATGGCCGCCATCAGGCACATGGGACAGGGCTCCAGAGTGGAGACCAGGGTCAGGCCAGCCAACCGATAATTGCCAATGGTCTGGGCGGCGGCCCGGATGGCCAGAATCTCGGCGTGGGCCGTGGGATCCTTGAGCTCAATGACCTGATTGTGAGTCTGGGCCAGAATCTGGCCCGAGGCGTCAAAGATGACCGCCCCGGCCGGCACCTCGCCTCGCTGGGCGGCGGTCTCGGCCATTTTAAGGGCTAGGCCCATGAAATAACGGCTGGTCTCAGGGTTGGGCGCGGGTTGGCTCTGGTCGGGGGCTGGTTGATAAATCATGAGGTCCTTCCTGAAAATCAATGGCCCTGATTTTAATGGTCCCGCCGGGGAAAAGCAAACTCTTGGGTTTTTCCTCGGTCCCAGAATCAACCTGGCTCGGCCAACCGGACTGAGATTGGTCAAAAATTTTCCCGACCGGCTCTCGGGCAAAATTCACCCGCCCGGGCCCAGGCTCCAGGGGGAGGGACGACTGGGCCCGGGCGCGGCCAGAAAATCCAGCTTTTGCCTAGGGAAGGTGGTTTGACTGTATATTTTTTTCCTTTATAATACTAATGTAAGTGGAGAGCGTAAATTTACTCTGGTCAGGGCTCGGCTAGGCCGGGGAGCCGGGTGGCCAGCCGCTGAAAACAATTTTAATGATTTTTTTCTACTAGATATTTCGGTTGACATTATACAATTGTATTTAAATTAAACATCAGTATTATTAAATGAAGTAGTATTTTTTAAAAATAATTAATTTTATTTAGTCGGGATTTAGTTTAAGATGAGATTTCCCGCCTGAGCGTCCCGGGAGATAGTTAGCTCACTTGGCCAGCAGTTGACGCTTTTTTTATGGCCTCGCCTTATTTTAGGTCAATTTTGGATTAATGGAGAAAAACGTCAATGTCCGAGGAAAATCGCAAATATGAGTTCACCTGGGAGCTGATTGGGGACTTAGACACCGCCAGGCCCAACTTGGGCCCGACCCTGAGGCTGGAGGCCTATCGCCTTCTGCAGTTCTGCTGCCGGGACATAATTGAGCAGGATTACGGGACCGAGGCGGCCGATCGGGTCTTTTTCAAAGCTGGGGCCCTGGCTGGCCGACACTTTTACGAAAATGTCCTAGACCACACCCCTGAGGATATCAACGACCTGGTCAAGCAGCTTCAGCAGGTTCTGCGGGACATTGGCATCGGCATTTTCAAGGTGGAGAAGTTCAACGACAATCTGGAATGCACCGTGACGGTCTCCGAGGATCTGGACTGCTCGGGCCTGCCGGAACTGGGCTATGGGGTTTGCGTCTACGATGAGGGGTTCATCGCCGGGATTCTGGAGTCCTTCACCGGTCGGGTCTTTGATGTCAAGGAAATTGACTGCTGGTGCACCAATGAGCGCACCTGCCGTTTTGAGGCTAAGCCCAAAGCGGTTTGACAGCTTTATCACCAGGCGACTTTCAGGTTCGCGCGACGCGGGGTTGAGCCGATGAGCGGGGAAGGAAATTGACTCAGGAGCCTGCCCACAGGAACCGGCTCAAGACTTTTACCCGGGCTCAGGCTGAGTCCATGTTCAAGTTTTTGGAAAAAGTCATCATGGAGAGCAAGACCCCGGTCCTGCCACCTGAGTACGCCAAGTGGGACACTTTCAACTCTCTTTATCAGCACACCACCGAGATTAAAAACGCCCTGGGCAATTTCGCCAAGGGCGATCTGGACTTGCGGTTGGTCAAGAAAGGGGCCACTTCCGGCAGCCTCAAGGCCATTCTGGCCAATCTGTCCCACCTGGCCTGGCAGTTCAAGGTGGCCGCCTCCGGCGATTACAGCCACACTGTGGATTTCATGGGGGATTTTTCCGAAGCCTTCAACCTCATGACCTCCTCCTTGCGCTGCCACGAGATGGAAATCAAGGAAAAGCAGGAAGAGCTGGCCAAGATGGCCGAGGAGCTGAAAAAAGAGATCCACCGTCGCGACCAGTTTGAGGCGGCCCTGAAGGAGAGCGAGCGCAATTACCGCAATCAGGCCCTGCACGACCCGTTGACCCACATCTATAACCGCTCTTATTTTAACGAGGCCGGGAAGAGGGAAGTCGAGATGACCCGGCGTCAAGGGACGGATTTGTGCCTTTTAATGATGGATTTGGACCATTTTAAGAATTTTAACGACACTTATGGCCATCTGAGCGGGGACGCGGCCCTGATTCACGTAACCAAGATCATCAACGAGCTCAAGCGCAACACGGACATCTTCGCCCGGTACGGGGGTGAGGAGTTTGTGTTGTTGTTGCCGCAGACCAGTTTCGCCGGTGGCCTCGTCATCGCCAACCGGATCCGAAACGAGGTGGCTTCCCGACCCGACCCGGCCCCCAACTGCCGGACTCCCTTGACGCTCAGCCTCGGGCTGGCCAGTCTCTCCCAGGAAGAGGCTCTGGCCGACTCCAGCTCCTGCGAGGACCTGCTGCGCACGTTGCTGGCTCGGGCCGACGAGGGCCTGTACATGGGCAAGAAGCGAGGTCGCAACCAGGTCTGCTGGGTGGGCATGAGCGAGGACGCGGCGGTTCCCCTGGAGGAGTCGGTTCCCCTTAGCGTCGTCGAGCCCGCCCTCGTCCCGTCTGGCCATCCGCCTCTTCCCCCCGCCGCGATGGGCCAGGAGGAGGGCTGAGGCTGGCGAGAGGGGGCTGGCCGGGTGGATAGGGGCCGGAAATGAGCGTAAAGGCTTGATTTTCGGGGTGAAGAAGACTATCATGACCAATATGTTGGTTAATTTTTCTAAATAAAAATTGACCAATACCTTTTGGGCTGAGTTTTTCCCAAATCCCAAAACTGAGGGCGACGAGTCCGGGCCAGGCCCTGACCAGGCTTTGGGCGGGGGAGCCAATGACCCACCTTATCAGGCGGGACTCGGCCAAGCTAAATCCCAGGCGGGTGGCGCGATTCCGGCCCTGGGTCAGAGGCAAGGATATCGGCTGGTGAGAAACCTGACTTTAAGCCTCAAAATCACCCTGAGCTTTGCCCTGGTCTTAGTGGCCACCTTGGCCATGATTCTCCTGGTCATCAGGACCATGTCCAATACCTCCCGGTTGGCCGAGACCACCCGGGCCCAGGCTTTTGAGCTGGGGTTGCTGGTTGGCCAGGTTGGCCTCGCTGGGGAAGTTGCCCTATCAGGAGCGGGGACCCCGACCGAGGCCGCGAGCTCCTTTACCTCTCTCTTGAGCCAGGATCCCCGGCCCGACAACCCAGGTCTGGTGGCCGCGACCGAGAGTTTATTTTCGACCCTCAGTCAGGCCAAAAAAGATCTGGTCGCGGCAAGGCGGCTTCAGGGGGAGTTGGCCGCGGCTTGGCGGAGCGCCGCTTTGGCCTGGGCCAGAGCTCTGGGCGAGGCCGGGAGCCTCCCAGACCAACTGGCCAACTTGGAGCCGGGATTTCAGCTGGGGAGTCTGGAAACAGCGCTGGAGCCAACGATCAACGCCCAGGCTCTAGAGCGGTGGCTGGTCTCTCTCGGCCAGTGGGAGCGGGATCAGCGAGCCCTGGGGGAGCCTCGGGCCAGCCTGCCGGCTCTAACCAAGACGGCCACGGCGGCCTGGCAAGCCAGTCAAACTACTCAGGCCCTGGTCAGCGAGGCCCGCCGTCTGGGGGGCCAGCTGCCTCAGGTCATCCGAGATTGGCCAGGCGATCCTGGACGAGCCGCTCGGGATCTGGCTGGCGGGTTGACTTTGGGTTTTCTGGGGCTGGGCGGCCTGACCACGCTCTTGATTTTTTATATTTTTCGGACTGTTATTCGGCCCTTGCGGCAGGTTCTGGGCGGCTTGGAGGAGAGCGCCGGCGAGGTGACCGGCACTGTGCGCCTTTTGTCGCGTTCCAGCCGCTCCCTGGCCAAGGGGGCCTCGGATAACACCCAAGCCGTGCTGGCGGCCATCTCCAGCCTGGAAGACCTGTTAAACACCGCTAAACGCAACGCCGGGCACTCGGGGGAGGCCAAAGAGCTGATGGACAAGGCCAAGTCCTTTGTGGATGAGGCCAACGCGGCCATGAGCCAGATCTCCGTGGCCATGGAAGAGATTAAAAACAGCGGGCAGGCCAGTAGCCAGATTATCAAGTCGGTCGAGGAGATCGCTTTCCAGACCAACATCCTGGCCCTGAACGCGGCGGTGGAGG
The DNA here is from genome assembly GCA_031276635.1 of Deltaproteobacteria bacterium. Classification (GTDB taxonomy): domain Bacteria; phylum Desulfobacterota; class Desulfarculia; order Adiutricales; family Adiutricaceae; genus JAIROO01. The sequence goes on from JAISMU010000045.1 coordinate 39,860, forward strand.
CGGCCCGGGCCGGGGAAGCCGGAGTGGGGTTCGCGGTGGTGGCCGATGAGGTGCGCAACCTGGCCAACAGCTCCTCGGCGGCGGCCAAGAATACCTCTTCCATGCTGGCCGGCAGCATCAAGCGCATCAATGAGGGGGCCCAGCTGGTGACTCAGACTGAGGCCAGCTTCAAATCCCTGGTGGCCACTTCCGAGGAGGTGGCCAAGCTGGTCAACAACATCACCCTGGCCAGTCAGAGCCAAGCCCGGGCCATTCAGGACGTTCATCAGTCCATCGCCTTGATGGATAAAGTTACCCAGGAAAACGCGGTCGAGGCGGCGGAGACGGAAAACATCTCTCAGGCCCTGAACAGCCAGGCCACTCTCCTCAATCGCACGGTCCGGAAGATCTCCTCAATCCTGCATGGCTTGGCCATGGGGTCCCGGCCAGCTTCCGCCCTGGGCCCGACCGCCTCCCAGCGGGCTCCAAGGGCCGCGCGTGGGTCGGGCCCAGCCCGACCGGAGCCGGAAACGTTAGCCGCCGCCCGTCTGGGCTCGCCCGCGGTCGAGCCCAGAGCGGGCAAAAAAGTTTCCAAGAAGGCCCTGGAAAAGGCCATACCCATGGATGACGACTTCTGACCCCTTCTGGCCCTGGTAACTGATTTTTTGGGGATTGAGCTTTAACTTTCGCTGGCTTTGATTTGGCCTGTGGCTGGTTCCCCCAGTCCACCCGGGTTGAGGCCTGGAAAAAGGGGCCAGAGGTAGGCGACCTTGAACAGGCGCCTCTGACTCAGGCGGATAGAGAAAAAAAACTATAAATGGAGTCCCTTCATTGCTTATATACGCGCGCGCCCAAGAAGACCGGCCAGCCTCGCCCCGCCCTGGGGCCAGTTTGGTCGCTCGACTGACCCAATGGCTGGTGGTGGCCCCGGTTTTAGGCGTCCTGTTTGGGGGCGCCTTGGCTTTGGGGACTCAGGCCGCGGTTAGCCTGGCTCTGACCAGCTTGGCTCTGGCTCAGGCCAATCCCGATCCGGCCAGCCCGGCTGACTCCACCATAACTTTAACTAAGACGGTTGAGGTCTACACCTTTGAGGACCTGACTTTTTCCATTGACGCCCACACCGTGGCTCCGGGCGAAAATTTGGCCGGAATCCTCAAGAAGCGGGGCCTGTGGCCGACTACCCCCGACGCCAACCGGGAGGCCCAGCTGATCCGCCTGGTCAAACGCCTCAACCCCGTCATCGCTAACCCGGACCTCATCGCCCCGGGCCAGGAGATTTACTTGCCCACGCCCCGACCGGTGGAGGAGGAGCCGGTCCCAGAGCCGGAGCCCCCAGCTCCAGAGCCCGAGGTGGAGGTGGATCCCCCGGGGGTGGTTTCTTACTCCATAAATGACCAGGCCGCCACCCCAGCCCCGCCGCCAAAGCTGGAGTCCCCCCCAGCCAGCGACCAGGGCCCGGAGCCCATCCCCCTGGAGTCCCATCCCCTGGAGGGGGAGCCCCTGGCGGCGGGCGAGTATCCGACCCGGTCAACCAGACCCACCCGGGCCCCGGCTCGATCCACGCCCCAGGCGGCCGGAACCGGAGAGCTGGAGATGGCCCCGGATGGGACGGTCTTTCGGACGGTGACCGTCAAAAAGGGCGACACCCTGGAAAAACTCTTGCGGCGTGAGGGGGTGGACCCCAATCTCATTTACCGTCATCTTATTAAAATCACCCTGAGCCTCAACCCGGAACTCAAAAACCCTAACGTCATCGGAGTAGGAGCCGAGCTGCGCGTGCCGGCCGTGGGGGCCTACCTGGCTGAGCTGCCCGTCTCGGCCCGAGTGGCCAATCGGCGTCAGCGGGCCGGAGAGAGGGAGGCCAACCTCGATCAGGCCAGCCTGAGCCAGGCCGCCGCCGGGGCTGGAAGCTACCGGGCCAACATCGCCGATAAGCCCAAAAGAAAGGCCCCGGCTCGACCAGCCGGGCCAAAATTTACCCTGTCCACCAAAAGGCTGCCCCCGGCTCCCATGCCTACCGCCAGCTCCCAGAGCTCCCGGACTATCCTGGGGGTCATCTTCACCCGGCTGGGGGAGACGTTTGTCAACAAAGGCCGCCTTTTTCTGCCTTTGGATGAGCCGCCGCACTTTGACATTGACACAGGGTCCATTCCCGTGATTGAGCTCAGAAATGGCCGGCGGATCGTTCTGGACCTACAGAAAGCCCTGGCCCCGGAGCTCATCACCCGGTTCCGGGCCAAGTACTCTGAGTACCTTATTTTTCAACCGGCCCGGGGCGAGTCCATGGAAAAAGCCCTGGAGCGGCTCTGGCCCATGTGCGGCTATTACCGGGTCTACAATAAGAGTCAATCATTTGAGGGTGGGACGGATATCAAGCTGAGGCTTTCGGCTGACTGGCTCATCTGGCCCACAGCCGAGACCTGGAATCGCGGGCAGCCGGCGGTCATCAACCTGGCCCCGGCCCCGGACAACGCCACCCCGCAGGCTTGGGTCCGGTTCCTAGCCAACCATGGGATCACGGTCATTGACCTCTATAAGGGGTTGGCTCTGGCCGACTCGACCCGGGCCCCCACCCCTATCAATAACTTCACAGTCATTGACGTGGACAGCCAGAACCCTTCGGTCTTCGCCGAGACCTTGATCAAGAGCCTGGGGTTCGCTCCTCGCCTGGGCGTCCGGGTGGACCTCAAACGCGGTCGCATCGTGACTGGGGGAGCGACGACCGGCCCCGATCAGTCGCCCCCAGTCTTTTGGGAGGCCGGCCCGGCCCGGACCGTGCTGGAGTATGGGGATCTCTCCAGCGAGGACCTGGAGGTTCTGCGGAAGAACAACTTCAAGGTCATCTCCAGCGGTCGGGACATTGACCAGGTCCTGAAATCAGTTCTGGCGGCCCTGGGGATCAAGCTGGAGAGCTCCTTGGTCTTGAACGGCTCTTCCCCGGGCGGCCCGACCATTACCCTGACCATCAGTGGGCAGAGTTTTGTTTTTAATGGCCGATCCTATCTCTTTACTGACGTGGACGTGCCCACCAACATGGTCGCGCTCGACCCCAATCAGGTGACGGTAGTCTTAAAGCGCCAGCGGGCGGCGGCCAATCCCCAAGCCTCGGCTTCCCCGGCCCCGGTGGATCCGGCCACTCTCAGCCCGGCCTCGCCGGATCCGGTCTCGACTGACAGCCCGGTTCCCCAGCCTGGCCCAATTGAGGTCGATGACCTCAAGTAGACCAAGGCCAGGCCTGGGTCGGGCTGGGCCGCGCTAACCCGCCCGCGGCGGTCAGGAGGGTTCCTACTCCAACCATGAAATGGAAAGTGTCCATCGCGGTCAGTCCCGAAGGCCAGGCGGCGACGCCCCTGGTGGCCAATGTTTTGGCCGCTGGTGGATTGACCGGGCTGGAGGCCCTTTTAACTCCGCTGGTTGAGCCGGCTTCGGCGACAACCCCTCCGGCGGCGGCGACCTCTGAAACAACCGGCGAGGCGACCCTGGAGACTACGTTTGAGGTGGCCCTCACCCTCAGCCCAGAGCTGGTCCAGAGCCTGGGCCTAGCCGAGGCCCAGCTGGCCGACCCCCCGGAGCTTTTGACCGAGCTTCTCCATCCTCAGGACCAGGCGGCCTTGCTGGAGCGGATCGAGCGTTGTTTGGCCGGGGCGACCGGGTTTAACCTAGACCATCTGATCTTTTGCCCGGCCACCGGGCGCTGGAATCAGGCTCAGACTTTCGCCGGGGTGGCCCCCGAGGCAGGTGGGGGCTGGCGGCTGACGGGCTATTGCCGGCTTCTGGGCCAGGTCTGCCTCAACGACGATCGCCCGACTGACCGGCCGGAGAGGGACGACTACTCCACTGAGCATTACAAGCTCATGTTGGACAACATGAGCGAGGTCTGCGGTCTCTGGGACACCAACTTCAATCACCTGGACTGCAACGAGGCGGTAGTGCCGCTTTTCGGGCTCCCGAACAAAAAAGCCTTTAGCCAATATTTTCCCGCCCTCTCCCCTCCCTACCAGCCAGACGGCCAGGCCTCGGAGGAGGTCTTCCAGGACCACCTGCGCCGAGCCTTTGAGGAGGGGCGCGACCAGTTCGAGTGGCTGTTTCAGACTCTCGAAGGTGATCCCATCCAGGCTGACGTCAACCAGGTTCGGGTTAGCACCCCTGAAGGTGACATTCTCGTCAGCTTCATCCGGGACATCTCCAGCCTCAAGGCCACTGAGGCGGCGGTGGAGCGGGAAAGAAGCCTTCTGCAAAAGATTGTCGATAACAGCCCCATCGCCTTTCTGGTGAGCGTGGGGGGTCTCATCCGTTTCTTCTCCCCTTTCGCCCGCCAGTCGTTGGGGCTGGACATTGACGCTCCTCTCAAGGGCGTCTTCGCCAATGAGGAGCAGTTCAATTTTTTATTGAAAAGTCTGGAGCGCAAAGGTCGCCTGGCCTGGCAGGAGACACTCATCTACGACGGCGATGGCAATGAGCGCCATATGCTTTTAAACGCCTTCAAGACCGAGTATTACGGGGAGATAGGCTACCTTTTCTGGCTGATGGACATCACCGAGATGGTGGAAAAGGAAAAGGCCCTGAGCCAGGCCCGGGAGGCGGCGGAGGCCAGCACCAAGGCCAAGAGCGAGTTTCTGGCCAACATGAGCCACGAGATTCGCACGCCCATGAACGCCATCATCGGCTTGAGTCACCTGACTTTGCAGACAGAGCTGGACACTCAACAGCGCGATTATGTCAGCCGCGTTCTCAAGGCGGCCCAGGCCCTTTTGCGCATCATCAACGACATCCTCGATTTTTCCAAGATTGAGGCTGGCAAACTCGAGATGGAGAACATTGAGTTCAACCTGATTGAGCTCATCTCCGAGGTCATGGATCTGCAGGCCATCAGGGCGTCGGAGAAGAATCTGGAGTTTTATCTGGATATGCCGGAGCTCCTCCCTCCGACGGTGATCGGCGATCCAGTGCGCCTGTCGCAGATCTTGAATAACCTTGTCTCCAACGCCATCAAGTTCACGGCCATGGGCGAGGTCGGGGTCAAGATGGAGATCGTTGGCGACGAGATTCCCCAGGTCCTGACCGCCCGCTTCACGGTTCGCGACTCGGGCATCGGCATGACCCAGGAGGAGATGAGCCGGTTGTTCACTCCATTTTCCCAGGCCGACACCTCCACCACCCGGCGCTATGGGGGAACTGGCCTGGGCCTCACCATTACCAAAAGGCTGGTCGAGATGATGAATGGCCAGATCTGGTGTGTGAGCGTGCCCAAGCAGGGGAGCTCCTTCATCTTTACCGTCAGGTTCGGTTTGGCGGCGGCTTGGCGTCAGGAGACCGTTCCCAAACCCTATCTGGGGCGCCTGGCCCTGGCCGTGGACGACAACCCCTCCGCCCTGCAGATCCTCTCCACCAATCTGGCGGCCATGGGGTTCACCGTCACCCGGGCCTCCTCAGGCGAGTCCGCGCTCAACCGTTTGAAGGCCAGCCGCTTGAAGGGCGAGATGGAGGTCCCGGACGTGATGCTGGTGGACCACAAGATGATTAAGCTTGATGGCCTGGAGACCATCCAGCAGCTCTATCAGGAATACGCCCCGACCAAGCCCATGGCGGTCCTGATGGTGGCGGGCCTGGCCTCTGACTCGATTCACGCCGCCGCCCAGAAGCTGGGGGTGGAGACGATTCTCTCAAAACCCATCTCGCTTTTTAACCTCCAGACCGCCCTGGGTGGCCTTTTGGACAATAAAGCCCAGCCGCCGGCTAATAAGGCGGCGACTAAGCCCGATCTCGCCACCGGCCTGATCGCCCGCTTCCAGGGCCGACTGGTTCTATTGGTGGAGGATAACGAGGTCAATCAGTTGGTGGCCACCAAGATCCTCCGGAAGGCCGGCCTGGTGGTGGTCACCGCCAACAATGGGCTTGAGGCCCTAGAGAAGGTCCAGAGCCAGACTTTTGACCTGGTGTTAATGGATATTCAGATGCCCGAGATGGACGGCTTGACAGCCACCCAGGAAATTCGCAAAATGGAGGGTTTCAAGGATCTGCCCATCGTGGCCATGACCGCCCACGCCATGTCCGGGGATAAGGATCTGAGCCTGGCCGCCGGCATGAACGACCACGTGACCAAACCCATTGACGTGCCGGAACTGTTCAAGACCTTGGCCAAGTGGCTGCCGGAGGAGGAGGAGAAGCCCTTGAGCGACCAGTTGGAAGACAATCTGGCCTTGAGCCCCGCCAAAGAAGGGGCCGCGATCAGCGAAGGCAGCTGAGCCGCCGGCGCCCACCCCAGGGGCCGGTCGCTCAACCCCGGACCCTTCGCGAAAAAAGCCAAATAAGGATAGACATGAGCTTCAAGCCTTTGACAATGGCGGACATGGAGATATTTCGGGCCGCGGAAAAGGCCGCGCCCTTAACCACCTCGGATGTCATCTTCTCCAATCTTCTGATCTGGAATGACTATTACCACTTCACTTGGGAGCGGTTGGCGGGATGCCTGGTCCTGCTGGCCAGCCCCGAGGGTCAGGCCCCTTTCGCCCTGCCGCCTCTGGGCTTGGGGGACCGGCTGGCGGCGGCCGAAAAAGTCTTCAGTCTCATGTCCGCCCCTCTGATGTCGCGGGTACCCGAGGAGTTAGCTCAATTTTACCAGGCCCAACGCCCCGGCTGGGCCAGCGCCCCAGACCCGGACAATGACGATTACGTTTACCTGGCTGAAAAGCTCATCAACTTGAGCGGTCGCCGCATGCACCAGAAGAAAAATCACTACAATTACTTTCGGCAAAATTATGAGGCCGAGTTTGAGGACGTGACACCGGAGCTGGCCCCAGAGCTGATCGCATTGGAGGACCTGTGGTTGACGGCCAAGACCGAGAAAATCGGGCCTCAGACTCATCTGGTCATGGAAAGGCGGGCGATCCATCTGCTGTTGTCCAACCTGGAGACCCTGAATTTGCGGGGCCTGGCCATCCGCGTTAATGGTCAGATCGAGGCTTTCACCATCGGGGAGGTCCTGAACGCGGACACAGCCGTCATCCACGCGGAAAAGGGCAATCCAGAGATCCGGGGGATTTACGTGGCCCTGTGTAGCCACTTCTGTCGTCGCTATTTTTCGGATCTCACCTACATAAATCGAGAGCAGGACCTGGGATTGCCGGGCTTGCGCTTTTCCAAGGAATCCTTGAAACCTCACCACATGGCCAAAAAGTTTAACCTCACCCCGTTAGATTGAGGCCCCCCAGAATAAAATCGCGCCATCAGCCAGGACCAGTTGGTCAGACGCCTCTCTGGCCGCCGGCCAGTGAGCTCTCCGTCTTGTGAATTTCCTTTCCACGAAAAAAAAATCAGACTCTGATGAAAAAAGAGACCGCCAGGCTGGGCAAATATGTTGGCCCCCGAGGATTTTCGCCATGAGGGGCTTCAGGTTTAGGCTTGACTGTTAGGGAGGAGACCAGCGGAGCCAAGTTTGGGCAAAATGTTCGGGTTGAGCTGACGTCCTGACAGTGAGTTTCGACCGGGAGCCCAGGCTTTTGGGGAACGCTATGACCGCCGCTGTTTTATTAAAGAATCTCTAATGTCCTATTGGGATTGTTTTATCACGAAACATATTTATATAATATGGAAAATAAACTGCCTGAAAAATGTAATTAATTAAAAAAATTAAAATATACATTTGAATATCAGTTTAATAACATAAGATTAATTAAGATAATTAATTTTTATTAAGTATAAAAAATGATTTAAAGTTATATATTTATTATAAAATGTACAAAATAATAAAGTATAAATTTAAAGTTGTGTTAAATGAATAATATATAAAATATTTACTTGAATTATATTATTAATCAATAAATCTTTGCAGCTAAATATTTTATAAAAATAATTTATGTATTATTATAGTAAAATTTTAAATTAAACAAGCGAACAAATTTTTTCTGGCCTAATAAAAAATTTAACTTTTGATGTCTGTAATTTGTCATATAAAATTAATATTATCAGATAAAAAAAGTAATGACAGGAAATTGTCAAAATTTAGTATGCCTAACATATAGAAAATAATATATATTTTTTTGATATTATTTTTAAAACAGTTTTATAAAGGCTGCCGAATAAGAATCTTCATTTTGAATCTAAAAAAGGTAAAAAAATTTTCCTTCCCCGCAAAAAAAATTTGACAAAGAAAAAATTTTATTTTACCCTTGTTTTAGATCAAATCATATTTGATTAAAACAAGGAGTTCGCATGGCCGAAACTCAAGTCACACGGATTGATGTGAATTCTCTTTCTCAACCTCCTCTCCCGGGCTATATTGTATTGGACAATACAAATAGCGGTACTTATGCTAGGTATTTTGAAAACAGACCTAAATTTAATGGCAAATATCAGCGAGTATATTTTAATATTGGTAAAATTATTGATGATAAGTTAGGAATTTATAAGAATTCTAAACTTGGATTTATTTCTTTCTCCTTACAAAATGGAATAGGAACTGTTCCTCCAGGTTTTGTAGACCCATCTATTGAAAATCGATTGGAGCATATAACACTTAATTTTGGTGATATATGGATGTATAATCATTTTTTAAAAAAAATTGGTCTTGATTCAATAATAGACAGTCTTATTCCTGAAGAAAATAATTTTTTTAAAGCATTAGTAGGATATAGATTACTGGAACCAATGCCCTATAGTTATGCTGAAGCTTGGTATCGCAAATCTTTTGCTCTTATTCTTTATCCGGATGCGAATCTAAGTTCCCAAAGAATTAGTGATTTTTTAGTTAAAATTGGACATGAAGATATATACAATTCATTTTTTAACTATTATTTTAGTTTAATTTCAAAAAATAATAATATAAATAAAAAAATTTCTTTTCCAATACTTATTAATAGTACTGGCTTGCTAAATGATATTAAAATTAATTTAACTGCTGCTAAAAATAATAATAGTATAATAAATAATGAAATGAGACTTATATATGTTATTGATAAGAATACTAAATTACCTATTTATTTCAGATATGTATCTGGAAAAATTATTGATAATAATATATTAATAAATACGTTAAATATTTTATCTCCATATAATATTAATACAGAATTAATTATCATGGATGCCGGATATTATTCTGGAAATAATATATCTGAATTAATTTCTACAAATATTCCTTTTATTATAAGAATGACAAAAAATAGTAAAGAATATAAAGAGTTAATGGTTAAGTATGGTGATAATCTGAAAACTACTAGAAATTCAATTAAATATGAATCTAGAGTCTTATTTGGAATAAAAGTACCTATTATATTATATGATACACAATTATTTGCTTATATATTGTTGGATATCGATACTGCAAGGGAAGAAGAAAAAGGTATTATTTATAAATACGATATTAACGAAGATAATTATAATGATATTCAAGAAAAATTAAATTCAGCTGGTAAATTTATTTTATTGTCATCTGTTGAATATGATATTCACGAAATGTTGCCTTTATACTTCACAAGACAACATATAGAAAAAATTTTTGATATTTGTAAATCATATATAGATATAATGCCATTAAGAGTTCATAACGAAAAATCATTAAGAGGAACATTATTAATATTTTTTATTACTTCAATTATTTATTCTTTTATAAGTAATGAGTTGAAAAAATCTGAATATAATGTAATTGGTTCTTTTTATCTTATGAAATTATTACAAATTGATATATATAATTCATCTAAAATTGTGCAAGAACTAACTAAAGACCATCATGAAATAATTAAACTTTTAAATATTGACTGCCCATATAAAATTGAGACAGGTAATCAGTTATAAAAACTATCATATGTGCAAAATTACAATCTAAAAATACAAAAAGAAGCCGTTTTAAGTGAAATAAAAATTGACAAAAACCTAATTTATCAATAAATAATGTTTAAAATAATATTATTAATAAAAAAAAGATGACTCCTTAATGGAAGTAAAAATAAGTTTAATAAAAATCAATAAAAAAGTAATTTTTATTTATTTTATTTCTTTTAGATGTTTAATTAAATTTTTTATATTAAATAATTAATATTTTAAAATTAATGTAATTTTATAAAGTAAAATTTCCCATCACCGGATCATGGCGAGCGCCCCTAAATTGAAGCGCAAAAAAATGTTTTTTTTAGATCCAAAAAAATTGGGAACTACGGATTAATAAAAAAATAAATTTTTGTATTCTTTAAGAATATTATCAACTTAATAAAAATTTATACCTTTAAATTAATCTTGCTCTTAAAAGACCAATCTTAAATAACCTATATTCATCTAAATTTTTATAGATATATTTTTTCAGCATGAATATCTTCTGCTTTTAATCAGAAGAACTAAATTTTTGTAAAATTTTACTTTAAACTGACACAAACTATTAACAACCGGACAAAAAAATTTTGTAATAAAATCATCACATTAGCATCTCAGTATGAAAGGTTTTTTAACCATATCAAGGATGGAAAATAATGCTCATTGGGCATGGCCTCCACTCCTCGAGTCTGAAATGTCAAAAGTCTCTGTTCTGATTTTGGAAAATTGTATTTAGTTTTCTAGAAAAAAATAATATATATTGCTATAATTTACGATCAATATATAATAAATCACATAAAAATAATAATTTAATCATTAAATTTATAACTAAGTAATTTATAAAATTTTGATTAACACTAATTCATTCATTTTAGAAACAATTATACTGATATATTTGGTTTGAACAACTAATTGATAGAGTTATTAAAGGTGGTAAATGATAAAAAACTGTTTTTAATCAATTTAATGATATTAAATTTTTAATATTTTTGATATTATTATTGTAAATAGACTAAATATATAACAAAATTTAAATTAACAATATCTTGTTAAAATGCTAGAGAAATATATATTTTCAACTTTTGGTTTAATTTTTGTTATACGGCAAACAGGCGGGAAATTTTAAGACTTTCCAGCTGGGGTGGGTTACGGCGATTTAGCCCGACCTCAACGCCTCCAGTTTCTTTCAATTTAAGACGCGGGCGGTCTGGCCAAAGCGCGGTTGCGGATCTATTTTAACCGTGGTCATTAGCGGGCGCAATATTTTTAATGGCCAGCGAAACGTGTTGTCACGCGGCCCTGACCATGCTATTATTAGTCAAATTAATTCATTGGGGCACCTATGGACCGTTACCGCCACTTATCCCACTCAGCCAAGCCAACTTTTCGAGGGATAGGCGAAAAATGGTGGATCTGGCTATCGGTGGCGGCTCTACTTTATATCCCGATTGGCTGCTCCTCAGTGTCTGATGAGGAGATGACCAAACTGAGGGAGGAGACCTACGCCCTGGAGGCGGAGTTGGCCGCGGCTAAACAAGAGGCCGCAATTCTGGACCGGGTTTTGACCAACGTCTACAAGGAACGGGATAACCTGGTTGACCAGATTAACCGAGCCACAGCTGAGTCTCAGGGCCTCCCCCCGCCCGCGCCGGCCTCTGAGCCTGGTCAGCCCAGCCCTGAGCCGCAGTCTAGGCTTTATCTGGCCCAAAGCGGGGACACTCTTTCCTCCATCGCCCAAAAGCACCAAACCACGGTCCAGGTTTTGTTAGAGCTTAACCCTCACATCAGTCGCCGGGGCAATCAAATGGTCTGGGTTAATGATGAGGTGATCTTGCCGTCGCGCTGACCTTTGGGACTGGCGGCCCAAAAGGTGGACGGCCTTAATTTTAGCCTGGCGAAAGCTAATTAACCTGAAAAACGATCCCAAGTTACATCCAGATATATAAATTTATATGAGTAGAGACAGGCTCAGAAAAACCCGGCGCCTGGTGGTTAAGATAGGCAGTCAGGTCATCAGTGATGGGTCCGGGCTGGCTTTGGGCCGACTGAGGGCTTTGGCCCATCAGATCGCCGAACTCAAAAGGCAGGGCCGGGAATGCTTGGTGGTATCATCTGGAGCTGTGGCCTCAGGCGTTAAACGACTGGGTTTAAGCGTCCGCCCCACCACCTTGCGCCTCAAGCAGGCCGCCGCCGCCGCTGGCCAAGTTGCCTTGATGATGGCCTGGGAAAAGGCTTTGGGAGTCTTTAACCTCAAAGCCGCCCAAATCCTCTTGACCGCCGAGGACCTGGCTGATCGAGGCCGATTCCTCAACGCCAAAAACACCTTGTCCGCCCTGCTGGAGATGGGCCTGATCCCGGTGGTCAATGAGAATGACACTGTGGCTGTGGAGGAGCTCAAGGTCGGGGACAATGACACCCTGGGGTCCTTGGTGGCCTCTCTGGCCGAGGCGGACTTGTTTGTCAACCTCACCGACCAGGAGGGTCTGTTTGACTCAGACCCGAAAACCAACCCCGCCGCGTCTCTGATTGAGGAGGTCCCCAAGGTCTCCGCCGCGACCCTGGCCTTGGCCGGGGGATCTTCGGGACCATTGGGAACCGGGGGCATGCTGACCAAAGTCCGGGCGGCTGGTCGTCTGGCCGAGCGGGGCGTGCCGTCCATCATCGCTTGCGGCCTGACTCGGGACATCCTTTTACGACTGATCGAGGAAGAGAGGTTAGGGACTTATTTTCCGCCCGCCGTCAAAAGGCGAGGGGCCTATAAGCACTGGCTGGCTTTCGCCGCTCGGCCCAAAGGCGCGCTGGTGGTGGACGCCGGGGCGGCGGCGGCTCTGCGGGAAAGAGGCAAAAGTCTCTTGCCCGGGGGAGTGGCCGGCGTGGAAGGCCTATTCGCGGCGGGAGACCCGGTCTCCATAACCCTGGCCGGTCAAGATCCCTTTGGAGTGGGTCTGGTCAACTACAGTTCCCCAGAAGTGAGTCAGATCATGGGTCTGGCCAGCCACGAGATCGCCGCTAAACTCGGCTATAACCATTCCGAGGAAGTTGTTCATCGCGATAACCTGGTCGTTTTTCCAGTCCAGGACTGATAGTTCTAACATTTTTTTAAAACTAACTAAAAAAAATTAATATATAAAAATTAATTTTTTAAATAAAGCATTATTATTTCAAATATTTATCTATATTAATATCTAAAAAAATTTGGATTGGTTTTTTGTCATCTTGCTCTGTCAAAAAAATTTATTTCAAAATATATCTATTTTTCTTTAAGATTAACTTACCAACTTAGATTAGGAAAAGCGAATGAAAATTCGTTGTCTGGGAGCCATTAGGACAGTTACCGGTTCATGTTTCCAGCTGGAAAACCCGGCAGGCGGCCTGACTCTGCTGGACTGTGGCCTTTTTCAGGGTGGCCGCCAGACAGAGTTGCGTAATTTTAACACAGCCCTTTATAAGCCCGACCAAGTTCGGGCTATAGTCATAACCCACGCGCACATGGATCACTCGGGCCTGGTTCCCCGTCTGGTCAAGGCCGGGTATCGGGGCCCAGTATACGCCACCCCGGCCACCAGCGAGTTGTTGAGGATCTTGTGGCTGGACGCGGCCCATATCCAAGAGCAGGAGGCCAGTTGGAAGACTCGCAAGAATAAGCGTCAGGGCCAGAAAAACGTGGAGGCGCTGTACTCGGAAGAGGACGCTCTACTGGCCGGGAAGCTTCTGGAGCCCCTCGCTTCCAACCAAGCCGTGGAGATCCAGCCTGGCTTAACTGTGACTCTGATTCCGGCTGGCCACATTCTGGGGGCGGTTAGCGCGTTATTCACAGCCTGGGATAAAGGTTCCGAGGAGCGGGTTTTATTTTCTGGGGACCTAGGGCGTCATGGTCAATTGTTGTTGCCTGATCCGCAGATCCCCCCGCCGGTCGACCTGATCTTTATTGAAACAACTTACGGCAATCGTCGGCACAAAGATCTGGGCTCGTCCATTGAGGAATTGGTGACGGTCATAAACCAGGCTTACCGGGAGGGCGGCAAAGTCCTCATTCCGGCCTTCGCGGTGGAGAGAACCCAGGAAATTCTGTTCCTGCTGTCCACGCTCTGGCACGAGGGCCGGATCCCGCGGGATATCCCGGTAATTCTGGACTCACCCCTGGCCACCTCCACCAGTGAGGTGTATATCCAAAATCAGAGTCTCTTTGACCAGAATTCCCGGCGGCTCATCAAGGAGGGATTCAGCCCCCTGAGCGTGACCACCCTCCGGGTGACCCGGTCCATGGAGGACAGTCGCCAGATCAATGACCTTGAAGGGTCAGCTGTCATCGTGGCTGGCTCGGGCATGGCCAACGCCGGTCGAATCCTCCATCATTTAAAGCATAATCTTTGGCGGCCCAACTGCCACGTGGTCTTTGTGGGTTTTCAGGCTCAAGGCTCCACCGGTCGACGTTTGGTGGATGGGGCCGAATCGGTTAAGCTCTTTCGGGAGTCGGTTTTGGTTAAGGCGCGGATCCACACCATTGGCGGCTTTTCCGGGCACGCTGACCAAGCCGAGCTGGTGGAGTGGTTGCGACCGCAGATCCATCCTGGCCTGAAAGTGGTCCTGATTCACGGGGAAGAGGCTGGCACCCTAGCCTTTGAGGAACATCTTCATGGCCTGTTTCCAGATTTGGCCACTGTGGTCCCGCATTGGTTGGAGACCCTGGAGGCGACCGGGACCAGGATTCCAGCCGAGTCGCCCCAGGAGGCTCAGGCGATGGTGGCCGACTGGAGCCGCAGCTTTCAGAATCGCCTGGCCAGGCTCTCGGGCTGGCTGGCTGGACGCCAGCGACCCTTTGAGCCAGCGGAGCTGGCTGACCTGGAGAGTCTGTTGAGCCGGGCCGAAGAGATGGTCTTAAGAGATCAGGCCTCGATCGATTAAGAGATTGGCCGCCCGTTTTTTAATTCGGTTTTTTAACCAGAGCGCCTTTTTGGCTAGATCTCTGGCCGGTCCAGGCTTTAGGCTCAACTGTCGTTAACTATATTTATTTACATATCCCGCAACATCCAGTTAACCTCGTTGGCCAGCGGCCAAAGCGCTCTCCTTCCTCAATGTGAATTTTGATTTACAGCAAAGGCCCGGAAGCTGGGCAGATAATCTCTCCATCTACCCTTGCCACTCGCGTTTTAGCCAACCATTGGGGCTCCGGTCTCATCAGCTCTGGGTTGGCCCACCTGAGGGAAAACAGGAGTCAGAGCCCGTAAATCGCACGGTTAGCCGAGCTATTGGAGGATAGGTTAAGTTTAAAGGTAAAAAACATTATCAGTAGAGACTAATTGCCCTGGGATAACAGTTAATGATGGAAAAATAAGTTTAAATTGGAAGTATATCAGGCTATTCCATAGAAATGATGGCTACGATTACGCCATTTCAAAACCTGTCAGCGCACATTATTAAAGGTGAAAATATTTTACTCTTCAATTTCGAGGGTTAAGTTCATACATAGAGAGTCCAAGGTTGAAGCCACAGGTCCAATTTTACTTTCTCTTGTGAACGCTTACAGGAGAAAAGGCTCGTTTGGGTCCCAGGTATACGGCAAAAACCTACCGGCTATCTGGGGCCCGCATATGGCCAGATTCCTTTTTTTGGCTTCATAGCCGTAAATTAATTTAAGCGGTCGAGCGTGAGATAAGATTAGGCTATTATACCCTAGATGTCCAGAATTTTTAATATCTTAAAATTGATACATTAAATATAATTAGTAATTTTATTTTATAACCAAAAATAATTAATAATATAAGATTATTATATTTATTTATAAAATAAATTTAATTGATAAAAATAATACGTCAAGATATATCATGTTTTTAGTTGTTGAGGTATGTCATAATGTTTATAAAGCACTAATTACTCTGCTGAAAAGTACATTGATGAACTCAATGAGGCAGGACTCTTAGGTGAATTCCATAAAATTTAAAGATCTGTTAATTATATCTTGCCTCATCCCGCTAGCTTCGTTGCCAGCGACAAAGCTCTCTCCCACCTCAATGTGAATCCGATTTTACCGCAACCGCCCAGGAAACTGGCCAGATAATCTCCTCTCCTTCCCCTTTCCAATCGCGTTTAAGCCAGCCCTTGAGGCGCGTCTCTCAGCTTTTGACTTGGTCCGCTAGAGTACGCGCGAGAATCAGCTCCTCGGAAATTGCGCATTTGGCCGCGCTATTGGCGGATTGTTTAAATTATCGTTAAAATCAATAATTGGCATTTTAAAAATAAATATTGAAATAAATTTATATATTTTAGGTTTGCTGGGCGAATGGTAATGGGACATAAGCTGGTTAGGGAGCGGGGCATTGTGAAGCTGGGGCCCCAAATCGTGCTGTGATCTTCACACTTGGCCAAGGGAACCGGAAAATTTTTCAGATAACTTATTAAAATTATTTAATAAATTAGATTGGCTCAATATTTGCTTTCTCAGTTAGTCAGGGAAACTAAAAAGCCCTAAAAAAGGAGAAAACAATGACTCACCCGACTCACCCGCAGGAATATATTCACCCTTCACCCTTGGCCCCAGTCGCGTTTGAGAATTCCACCCTGGGGGAGATTGTGGAATTAGATCTGGCCAAACTTTTAAGCCAGAGACAAGAGGGGCTGGACATTCATTATGAGCTGCCCATGAGGCAAGTTGATGGAAGCTTGATTCTGGTGGTTCCCAGGACTTTCCAAGTGGTCTGCCCGCGTTGTTATGGCCAAGGCCGGTCTTTTAGCCGGTTGGAGCGGGACTCAGAATATCTGGCCATCACTTGTCCCCGCTGCGGGGGCCCAGGTTATCTGGAAAACGCCCGGCCAATCAAGATTGAGGTTACCCCAGAGATGGTCGCCGCTGGCCAGATCAAGTTAGAGGGGGCCGGAGTCTATGATCACCATAACGTCCGGCGGGGCGACCTGTACATTGATTTTAGTTTCCCTAACTTGAGTTCGGAGGTCAAACATTGAGGGAACCGAGCCAGCGCCCATTTACGTCTCTGACGGCGTGGAGGCTCTCTCTGAGATGGGAGGCCAGAACGAAAAAAAAACAGGTCAGTATAAAGCTGGCTTGTTCGGTAACAGTTGGAAATTAATGAATAATAATCCCACTCAGGATAAATGAAGCCATTTGACCGGGAAGGTAATCTGGCCTAGCAAGTACGTTCATTTACCCAACTAGGCGTCAGGTAATTTTACGCGGGAGTTAACAAAATTAGATTAAGCCTCAAGCGTCAGAATTTTGACACAAGTTATGACGGTTGCTCCCTATTCTAGCTGATGATTAAGTCAACCCGAAAAACCCCTGCGGAAGAAGATTAATTTTGAGGCCTTTGAACGTATAACATCTGAGAATTATTTAATAAAAATAATTGGTATGGTAGTTGCAACGGTTAAGAACAAGTAAAAAACTCAGACCGGAGGAGACAAAATGACCCAACTTCGTTCGTATAAGGACTTAAGCCCTGTGGCGGGGCTGGCCACTTGGGAATTTAAAGATGGCTACCAAAATCTGGCCACCTCCAAGCTGTTGAGCCTGAAAGAGGAGGGCATGGATATCCATTATGAGCTGGCGGTGGTCAGAATAGAGGGGCAGTTCACGGTGGCGGTTCCCTGGGCGGTTAGGTCCGTTTGCCCGGCCTGTTATGGCAGCGGTCAAGTCGTCACCCAATCAGGGCAGGGGGATATTTACCGGGCCACCGCTTGCCATCGGTGTGGGGAGCGGGGGTATCTGGAGACCATTAGCCCGATTACGGTTTTGGTAACCCCGAGGATGGCTGAGGAAGGCCAAATCTGGCTCAAAGGAGCCGGGCTGTATGATCCCAGGTCCACAAGTCGGGGGGATCTCCTCCTGAAGCTTAAATTTGTTGATAGCCTGCCTCAAAGCCATTAAGTGAGGGTCGTTTTGAAAAATATCTTGAGGGTTTGGAGAGAAAAATTACGATTATCATCTTGTTGGGAGCTTAATATCTTGAAATAAGTTTTGGTTAGTTAATGACGTCTTCGCAAAAACCCTAATTTTAAAAAATTGTCTTAAAATAAAATCAGTGTTTACAATATGTTACCAAACGTAATTTCTGAGAAGTTGACTTATTGCGAGGGCGTCAGTTAATAACTAGATTTGTTGATTTTATTCTTTGATCTTCAGATATTGGGCCCGAATAGAGTCGCTTCCGCCAGGTAAGTGGGAGACCAGACGCTCTTCTTCATTAGTCTGGACACGGGCTAACTAGCCTCGTCCCAAGCTCAATGATTCCCCGCGGTCGGCTCCAGCGGCGCCTTTCTCTGGGCCCGATTATTTATTGTTGAGAATTTCTGTGAGCATGACCTTGTCAAACGCCTCGGGATCGAAATCCTCGCCCACCATCTCCGCCATGGTCTCGTATTCCTCATGGTTAGGGTCAGCCAGGATCTCCAGCATTTCCATATAACCAAAGGGCCCACCACAGTCCTCAGGTGGGCAAGCTCTCGCCCCGTCGTAACAGCCGTATTTCAGGGCTGGACGGTTAGACTCAAAATCCATGTCCAGCAATTTAATGCTATGGACCCAGCCATCACCAAAATCGTACTCGTAGGTGAACCGACTGCCTTTCCCCAGCCCCAGCTTGTTGAGTTTTTTAGAAAGAGATTTGGCCCTCTTGCTAAACAGAAAATCGTCATCATCTTCAGTGTCGCCATACTGTTCGCCACCGATATTGAAGATGGACAAATGGTAGCCATCCCAGCCCATAACGGTAAAAATGACCTCATTAAACTCTTGCAGGGATATGTTAGAGGGAACGAAAAATTTGCGCCAGATCCTCGGTTTTATGTCCTTCAGCTCAATACTAAAGGCGTATAGAGGGACTCGTCTTGGGGGGGCCGCTTTTACTGCGGTGGCCTTGGACCCTGTCTTCAGGCCGCTGACGGGAGTCTTCTTTTTGGGGGTGGTCTTGGTCTCGGCCGCCTGGTCGCTGGCTGGAGATTTGTCCAGGGTTACTTGGGGAGTCTTCTTGTTCGCCATAGAAACAAAACCTCTTTTAAGCGTTCGCCCGGCTAGGGGCGGGAGTCAACGGGTCAGTCGTTAGCTCAGGGTTATAATTGCCGATAAAAACTTTTGATGTACAGAGTAAAGAGTTTCTTAGACTCTTTGGAGAAATAACTACTCAGTATAGACAAATTTCAACTAAAATTTTTATTATAAAAAAAATTATTATAAAAATTGAAAATTAATAAATAAGTAAATTATATATTCCGGTAAATAAATATTAGAACTTTATTAAAAACTATTCACGTACCATTTGAGAAACTAAAACTTTAACTGATTGTTTCTGGAGTTGCAGTAAAGTATATTTAATTCTAAAAACAGCCATAAGCTTTTTAGCTTTTTTTATGTTGAATTTCTCGGGATCGTAGCCCTTAGGGGCCCAGGCTAAAATCTCCTCGTACTCTTCGTGAGTCTCGTCCGCCAGAATTTTAAGTTTTCTATAATAACCGTATACTCCACCAGAGTCTTCAATGGGGCAGCGCCTCGCCCCGTCCAAACAATCAAATTTCAACGCGGGATTGGTGGGTTTGTAATCAGTGTCAAGCAGTTTTAACTGATGCATCCAGTCATCACCGAAATCATATCTATAATCAATGGTAGAGCCTTTTTTCAATTGAAAATAGTTAAGATTGACCTTAGAAAGGTTTACTTCCTCAACATGTTTCGGCATACGAATCTTAAAGCCTTCAGGGTCAGGTTCAACATACTCCACCCCGAATATTGTGAATGAGTATAAATGGTAATTTAACCAACCCATGACGAGCTGGATAACCTCATGAAGCGTGGCCAAGGATATGCTGCAGGGGACAAAAAAACGACGCCAGATTTTTGGTTTAATCTCTTTCAGCTCAATCCTGAAAAGGTAAAGAGGGACAGTCATTTTAGCACCTGGTCTTTGGGGTAAAAAAAAGAACATTAAATGGGAAAATTATTGTTTAATCATTAAATCAACTAACATTTTAGTTGCTTGGGTATCTATTTGTCTCAAAGTATATTTAATTTGAACTAACATTAGGCGATTATTTACAGCTTTCAGGTCAAATTTTTCAGGATCGTAGCCCTCAGGAGCCCATATTAAAGTATCTTCGTACTCTTCATGATTTTTGTCAGCCAGAATTTTAAGAACTTCATAATAACCCCGAGTTCCGCCACAGTCTTCAATGGGGCACCGTCTCGCCCCGGCCAAACAACCGAAGATCAAATCTGAGTTGAGGGGAGTATAATCAGTGTCAATAACTTTTAGCCGATGAGTCCAGCCGTCTCCGAAATCATATAAATATTCAAAATTAGATTCAAAATATGGATAAAATTCGTAAAGTTTGACCTTTTTTAAGTCAATTTCTTTAGTATTTGGAATTTCCGACAATAAACCATGCGGATCTGGATTCAGATACTCCACCCCGGATAATTTGTAAGAGTAAAAGTGATAATTTAGCCAACCCATAACTTGCTGGATTGCCTCATGAAACATGGCTAGGGAGACATCCGAGGGGACGAAAAATTTACGCCAGATTTTCGGTTTAATCTCTTTCAGCTCAATCTTAAAAGCATAGAGAGGAACACTCATTTTAGCTCCGCTCAGTGATTGTATTTGGCCACGGAGGCCTGGCAATTGAAGTGATTCTGTCCACAAGAATGATTATTAGGTTAAATTTAGAGCTTTGTTTTTTTGATTCCGTCATCATTCGCCGTTATAACAGCTAGCCTCCAAGGAGTTAGCCGGCTCTCGGCCCTATTTTTGGGATAAAAATATCTAAGAGATAAAACTTTTAATAAAATTTATAACTTATTGTCTTTTGTGAAAAATTTAAGAACTCCTTAGGGCCTGGCCTATTTTTGCCTGAGAAATCCGCGACAAAAGGGAACAGAAAAATTGGCTTATAGTCCCTTTTAGCTTCAGGCTCTAGAGGGGGCTAGCGGTATTTTTTTTTGGACAAAATTTGACTTTCAACGTGTTCCCGTCGACCTAAAAAACAGCCTGATTTGAGAAAAACTGGCCCAGGGAGCCAAGCTCGTGGTTCGCTGTAATTATTATTTTTAAATATAGCGGACCTGTTGAATAAAAACAATAGAAAATGAGGCGGAGGGGAGCTTTTAATTTTGGCCGCGCCATTCAATCGGTTTAGGCCAAGACTCACTTAGGCCAGAGTCTTGGCCCGAGCTATCGCCGCCGGCTGGCAAGGACCTGATTCTTGGCTGTCAGGTTAGGCTCTGGCTCGCCATGACTATAACCGGGTGGGGGCGGCCCAGCGTTTTTCCTCCTGACCGAGCCCACAAAATATTTAGGTTTTCTGAGCCTTTGACCAGAGGGGTTGAGCCAGGTCAACGGAGGGGTTTGTCGAGGGAGGAGGCCAATACTCAGTTTGAGAACCGGGTCGTTTTAAAAAACTGTCTCCGGCTTAAGATTAGACTACGATGGACTTCAGCGGCTCAGTCCATCAGGCTCAGCTGAGACCTCGGCTCGACCGCCACCCTCCTTCTCGGCCTCTCCTTAAAGGCTTAGACGGACAATTACATTGACGGTTTCGCCTGCCCAGTCAGCCATTTTCTCAAGTTGATAAAGCCGTATTTTGTTGGATAATACTTGAAGCGTCAATAGTCAATTCTTTGAATATTATTTACAATATTAAACATAGGACTGAATATATTATTGATACCGCAAGCGATAGTTCTATATTTTGGGATCTTATCTGAACAAAGCGTTTTCTGGTTAAGAGAACCAGCTGCTCAGACCGTTTAGATAAAAGTTCTGGGCCTGCCTTAAACTGGCGGTTTTAAAATTGGTAGCGCAAAAAATTTCACAGTGGAAAAATTGATAACTTCCTAAAATTAATAAAAAAGTTTTGTAACGGTCGGCTAGCCAAGAATACGATTAAGCCACGAAAGAGCTTGGCTCAGGTGATTGTGAGAATAATTTCAATTATTTGTGAGCTACCCTTGAGGTTTGAGCGCCAAATAGCGCGGTTGGATTCACACGTTGGAGAGACCATCTAAAAATATTGGATAACATAAATTGTGAACTCAACTGTACATATTGAGGTCTTCAAAGATTTACCTCTTAAGTCGGGGGTAATTGTTAATTTTACTTCACACGCCCTTCAATAAAAACCTCGCCAGACAATCTGATTTAAAATCAGTTTAAACCCAGGACAGAAGATATGGTTGATACCCCAAGCAATTTGTCTAGATTTTGGGATATTATCAGAACATAGTGTTTGTCTGGTCAAGAAGCCAGCTGCTCAGACCGTTTAGATAAAAGTTCTGGGGGCCTGCCTTAATCTGGCGGTTTTAAACTTGATAGCGCATAATATTTCACAGTGGGAAAAATAGATAACTACTTGTAATTAATAAAAAAAATTTGTCAAGGTCGGCCAGCCAAGAATACGATTACGCCATGAAAGAGCTTGGCGCAGGTGATTGTGAGAAGAATTTCAATTATTTGCGAGCTAGCCTCTAGGTTTGAGAGCTAAATAGCGCGGTTGGATTCACACTTGGGTGAGGCTATCAAAGAAAATATTGGATAACATATTTAAATTATTAGAAAAATTAACATGGCACGGCTGTTGCTAGAAAGAGAGCGTGAAGAGAATTTGGCAAGGAGGTCAGGTCATGAATCAGCTGCAATCATATCAGGAACTCAGTTTGAACCCTGGGGCTTCGGAGTGGGAGATTAAAGCGGCTTTTCGGCGTCTGGCCAAGGATAGTCACCCCGACAGCGCGACTGACGGGGGCAACCCGCAAAAGTTTCAGAAGGCCTTTGAGGCCTACCAAAATCTCTTAGCCAAGGCTCGGGAGCGCCGGGAAACGGTTGAGCGAGCCCTCAATGGGGCCAGATTTCAATTTTTGAGTCAAAGGCAAGAGGGCCTGGACATCTATTATGACTTGGCCCTGGTTTGGGGCGATGGCCCAGTTACCTTGACGCTGCCTAAGGCCACCCAGGAAGTTTGTCCTCGGTGTTTTGGCCAGGGCCGGACCTTGACGCAATTAAGCCAGGGCTCCGTTTATCGACCGACCATTTGCCCCCGCTGCGGCGGGGAAGGTCATATTGATCGCGTCAGCCATATCACGGCTCACTTGACCGAGGAAATGGCTCGGGCTGGAAAAATCAGGCTCAAGGGAGCGGGGGCTCAGGCGACCAAGTCAGACCAGCGAGGCGATCTTTATCTTACGGTTCATTTGGTCGATAAATTAGATAAAAATCATTAATTATATCTAAATCATATTTTAAAATAATATGATAGCAATAAATTTTTCTAAATAGAAAAACTTGAAAATTATGAGTTAAAATTTTATTCTGATTGAAGTTCTAAATTTTATTGATTGTAAAAACCGGCAATAGTTGCGCTGTTCCATTTTTCTGTCCGCGGTCCGGAAATTTCAGGGCCACTTTTGGAATAATAACAAGATTTTCAACACAACAAGATATTGTGCCACTTTTTTAAATTATTAAAATTTTAATAGTATTTAATATAATAGTAAATATTATATATTATTTACTTAATGTCAATATTTAATTAAATTAACTATGTCCATTAGTAGTTTACCGAGGAGCTGCCTAGAACTGCCATTGGGCAGAGACCCTGGACCCTTATTATTGCCACAATTATTGCTACAATTAATAGAACTATTTTTAACATATTGAGATTTTTCCTTAAGACCGGAGGTAAAACCCAGAATCACAGTTTCTAGAATGAATAAATATTTTTTATTTTTCTAAATTTTAGATACAACAAAGAAATTATTTGTTATTTAACGCATACGAACTATATTTTCAGGAAGGTAGACATAATCTTCTGGCAATGGTGGCACTTTCTTCTGGAATACTTAAAAAGAAAATATTAAAAATATATATAGGATGATATATTAATTTAAAATAAAATTAGAATATTAATTTAGTATATAGATATATTATTTATTTAAATTTAATCTAAAAAGTTTTAATAAAGTGAATTTATAGATAAATTTATTCTTTGGTTTTTGCCACCGAACGCAAGATATAGTGGCCCTCTTTTTTTCGGAATGGTGGTCACTCCAAAATGGAAGGCGGCGCCACGAAAAACCGAACAAAGGCTATTCTGACTGGAATTTACAACCAATGATATTTTTTTTAATGCGAAGTTAGAAAAAAAATTTTTGTATCATCTATAAAATATATTAATTAAATTAAATCAACATAAAAATGTTAATTAGAAAAATAATTAAAGATAGGATCAAATTATTTTTACATCAGTTATTTCTCACTCTAAAAGCACGAGTTCAGTCTGTACGGCTTGTTATTAATGATGTTAGTAATATATTTGATGAAAAAAATTGATTAACAATGGTAATATACTAAAATAATTAAATTTATTGGTGTAATGATTTTCAAAGCTAGCGTTTTTGCGAAGGCGTCAAATTTGTCATAAGAAGGATTTTTGATCAGGCCTTAATTCTGACAAACCGCCCTCTATGGCCCCTCAAGCTGGTCAGCGTGACCAGACAGTCAGGGCTAATCACGCGCATCCCGCCAAACGCAGAGGCATTCAGCCGTTCCAAGGCCTCAAAATAATTGTTAGCCCTTTTTCCTGACGAGCTCGACGCGAAGGAAAGATATTTTTCAAACCGCCCTTCGGAAAGGAGCGCGGCTAATTTTTTTTCCGGTTGGAGAAACGGGCCTAATTTTTGGTAGTCGACTTTAATTCGTAAAATCGGACCGACAGCCCATTAAAGTCAGGGGTTTGACGAGAATATTTAGTTCATCATCCAGGTTTGGATTAGGGTGGCCGGCCAATTCATCTAGAAAAATTTAACTTATTTGGCCTGTCAAAAAAAAAAGCTATTTTTTACAATTATAGTTCATTTCAGTTAACTATATTCTTTTAACTAAATAAAAAGTTAATAATATAAAAATAGAGGGATATTAAGGAAAAGTCGTCTTAACATTTTTTTGACAAATTCTAAAAAAGTTCTTGCCATCGTCTGGGCTTGGGATTATATTGATTTTCAATTGTGAAGCCGGTCGAGTGTAACAATTTTACCCACCCGGGTAATGCTATAGTTTTGGGCGTTGCCACAGTCTGTTTTTTTTATGCGAGCTCGTTATTACTATATAATTATTCTGATTCCTGTTCTATTGATTTCCCTTGGATCCAATGGATGCGTATTCAATGTGGACCAGCTCGAACAGGGTAAGGTCCCAGATAGTGGCGGCCTCTGGTTAGGGGAGCCTGGGGACTCGAAAACTGATCATCAGCTGCCCCAGACAGTGTATTTTTGTGATGAAAAACTGCCTTTGGACTGGCCCTCAGCCCGGGAAAGACTGGAGGCCGAGTTTCTGCTGGCGGTTAACCACCCCGCTCAGGTCCGACTTTGGCAGAGAAGGGCTAAGCGCTATTTTCCAGCCATAGAGGCGGCTCTGAAAGCTCAGGGCCTGCCGGATGACCTGAAATATCTGGCTGTGGCTGAGAGCGATTTAAGGCCTGGGGTTTTTTCCCCGGCCGGGGCGGCGGGAATCTGGCAATTCATTCCCAGCACGGCCCGGCGGTATGGTCTGAAAGTGAATAAACTAGAGGACCAGCGCTTATTGCCAGATCATGTCATGGCCGCTGGCCTTAAGTACCTCAGTTTTCTGCGGAATAAGTTTGGCGACTGGGCCTTGGCCATGGCCGCCTATAACGCTGGGGAGGCCAGAATCAGTCGGGCTCAGGCCGATCAGGGGCAGACCAGTTATTATCAGCTGCGTCTGCCGCGAGAAACCGAGCGCTACGTTTATCGGATCGTGGCCATTAAGCTGGTTTTGAGTCAGGCTGGCCAATGGGGGTTGACTGACACCACCCCGTCGGGTCTGTATAAGCCGGTGGAGTATCAGGAAAAAACCCTGACCTTTGATGAGCCCCAGACCTGGGTCGAGCTGGCCGCCAAAATGAAATGTGATTATAAGGCCTTAAGGTCTTTAAACCCTCACTTGGCCAAACGGGAGACTTTAAAAGGCGGCCCCTATCTGTTGAGGGCCCCCAAGAGCTCCTGAATTTGGCCACATTTTTGCTATTTATTATTGTTACCAATCTGGTTAAGGAACAGGTTGGGGGGTTTTTGGTTAGATTTTTTTTTCGCTTTGGACACTGCCTTTGAGGTGGAAAATGGCCATCAATATCTGCACGCGCAAGGACATCAAACTTGACGCCAAGTATCCTAACTGCCACTGGGCCGACCAATGCTGTTGGTATGAGACCACGACGGATCAGAGCTCCGCTTGCCACAATCGCAACACCCTGGTTTGCCAGCGACGTCGCGAAGAGGTTTTTGGGTGGGCCAACGACTCTGAGGAAAGCAGAGTTGCGTTATAAGTTTTCTACCCGCGAGGCTTGACTAACGCGAGTCTATAAATTTTAGTATAATTCTCCCTTATTTGTTCTTTTTTATATTTCCTTATAAAATTGAAGACTGTTTTAACGTTGGCGCCTTGCGATGGGCGAACGGCAGTTTATAGTTCGACTCAAAAATTTGGAGGCTTTTGGCTTTACTATAGTCATCTTATCTCATTTTGGACCAAAAAGCTACAAAATGGATAATTGTTGACTTATAATTTATGTCCATCTTTTCCTGGTAGATTCCACTATCCCTCTGGGCAACGCGCCTAATGAGAACAATTTTCGCTCAGAAAGTTAGCCGGCCCAGGTATTGGGTCGGGGCCCGCTAGTCTCACCTCAATTCGCGTTTGACTTATCCCTCATTCTAGGTTTTCGGCGTTCGGTTTTTCCCCAGGATTCGCCGACAATTTTCGTCTCCAATGCCTTGTTAATATCCTGTCAGGCGGGGCTCAGGTCTCTTTAAGCCACCTGGTTATTATTTTTGAAGATCCTTTTCTGGAAACGGAGGCTGAATTATTAGGCCGTTGCCTGGATTCTTCCTGTCCAGTCCCGCTTCGGCGGCAATAGTTTTCGCTTGGGTCAATAATGTGGTCACCCAATAATCCAACTTCAGACCCTAATTTCTCTCTAAAAAGTTGAGATTTTCCGACCACAAAATTAAAATGACGACCTTGACCGCTGACGAACCCCAGGCTTGGATCGCTTTGGTCGCCAAAAATGAAGAGTGATTACCGGATATTAGGTCTTTAAACTCTCATTTGGCCAAACGGGAGGCTTTAAAGGGCGGTCCCTGTATATTGAAGGCTATCAAGAGCTCCTGAATTTGGCTTCATTTTTGCTTATTTAGTGTTTTAGGTCCAAATCTGGTTTAAGGAACAGATTGGGGGCGTTTTTTTGTGGGGAATTTTTTTGCTCTTTTGGACACTTGCCTCAGAGGTGGAAAATGGCCATCAATATTATCCAGGCCCGTGAAGGCGTCAAGCCTGACGCCAAGTATCCCAACTGCCACTGGGCTGATCAATGCTGTTGGTATGAGACCACCACGGATCAGAGTTCAGCTTGCCATAATCGCGACAACCTGGTTTGCCAACGACGCCGCGAAGAGGTTTTTGGCTGGGCCCACGACTCTGTGGAAAGTGGGGTTTTATCTTAAGTTTTCTACCCGCGAGGCTTAGCCAACGCGAGTTCTATAAATTTTAGTATAATTCCTCCTGGTTTATCCTTTTTTTTTATTACCTTATAAAATTTAAGACTGACTTTCGCCGACGCCCCGTGAGGGCGCGCGGCGGTTTAGGGCTCGACTCTGGCCAGTTGGCGGCATTGGCTTGGCTATAGCCATCTGACCACAGTCGGGGTTTAAAAAGCCACAATATAGTCTAGCCAGGAAATCAGATATTCGATATTTGGCGCGGCCTATGTTACTATATAAGATAATTTTTGGAGGTTTTTGGGGAAATATGAAAAAGGTCCCTGGTTTTATTTTGGCTTTAACCTTCTGGTTGTCTGGCCTAGGCGTCCAGGCGGCTTGGGCTCAATCGCCGGCCATGAGCCTGGCTTATGATTTTTCGGCCGCCTTTACTTACCAGGGTCAGACTGTCAGCCCGGACAGCGAGGTCAGCCTGGAGATAACCCTTAATAACCTTGGCCTACGTGGTGACACCTTTGACTTTGAGGTAACCCAGGCTCCAGAGGGTTGGACGACCGAAATTTCGCGTTTCAGTGTGGCCTTGACCGGGATCTATCTGGCTGGAGAGGAACGAGCGTCCCTGAATCTGCTGACTTGGCCGCCTGAGGGAACAGATCTGATTCCCGAAGGTGAGTATCCGTTAGCCTTTCGGGTCACCAGTCGGGCCGGGGGAAAGAGTTTGGAGTCCAAAACAATCCTGCGGGTGGCCAGTCGCCAGAAGAGCCCTCAGGCCTTGACTCTATCGACCTCCTACCCCGAGATCAGTGGGCCTAGCGATGGCCGCTTCGCCTTCAGCCTGGACATCAAAAACAACTCCGCTGAGGACAGCCTGGTCAACCTGATCGCTAACCCCCCCCAGAACTGGGAGGCTTCCTTCAAGCCTGGCTATGAGGAAAAACAGATATCTTCCATTCAGATTCCCAAGAGCCAGAGCCGCTCAGTCACCTTGGACATCAGCCCGGCTTATCAGGCGGAGGTGGGAACTTACCCTATCAAGGTCAAAGCCGAGACCCCGGCTGGGACCGCTGAGGCGGAGCTGACCATTAACCTGACTGGAACCTACAAGATGCGGATGGTTACGGCCAATGACCTGTTGTCGGTGGCCACGCAGGTGGGTCAGCCGGTCACGGTCAGCCTTTATGTTTTGAACGAGGGCTCGGCCAGCCAGCGGGAGATCTCCTTCCTGGCCGTCAAACCTGACAACTGGCAGGTGGAGTTCAAGCCCGAGAAGCTCGTCGATTTGCCGGGTCGGGGTAACCCCACCGTAGTGGAGATGACCGTGACTCCAGCCCCTAACGCCTTGGTGGGCGACTATGGCCTGGGGGTGAGCGCCCAAGGGGAAAAAGCTCAGAGCGCCCTGGATTTTCGGGTCACTGTTCGGGCCAGCTCGACCTGGACTTGGGTGGGGGCGGCCTTGATCGTGCTGGTGGTGGTGGCCATGGGTCTGACTTTTCGGAAACTGGGTCGGCGCTGAGGGGCAGGCTCCTTTGACTTAATGGGGACAAAATGACCAAGAATCTGTGTCGGCTGGCTAAATCGGTCCGTTTGGTTGGGTTCTCGCTCCTCCTCATCGTCCTGCAGGCCTGGGGAGCCAGCCCGCTGGGGGCGGTGAGCCAGAAGGAGGAACTGGAGATAGGCCGCATGGTCCATCGGCAGCTGGCCGGGCAAAGAGTCCTCTTTAACGATCCGCTGGTGGATCAGTATATCCGGCGGATAGGCAACCGGGTCCTAAAAGCCGCTGGCCCCCAGAGCTACCCATTTCACTATTATGTCATCCAAAGCGATGGCTTAAACGCCTTCGCCGTGCCCGGTGGTTACATCTACCTCCATACTGAGACTATTATCAGCCTCCAGAATGAGGGTCAACTGGCCGCCATCCTGGCTCACGAGACCGCCCACATCACCTCTCGCCACTTCGCCAGCCGGCAGGAGGCTGGCAAAACCGCCTCCATCGCTTCCCTGGCCGGGATTCTGGCCGGGGCTCTCTTGGCCGCCGGGGGAGGTAGCGGCCAGAACACCGCGGCTCTGGGCCAGGCTCTCATGCTGGGCTCGGTGGGGGCATCCATGCAGGCCATGCTGGCCAACTCCCGGGCCGATGAGTCTGAGGCGGACCGCAAAGGCCGGGATTATATGATCAAGGCCGGTTACAATCCCCGGGACATGTTCGGGGCCTTTAAAATCATGAACGACCTCAGCTACCACCTGTCCTCGGGGATGCCCAACTACCTGAGCACTCACCCGGGCCTGGCCGCTCGCATGGCTTCCACTTTCGCTGACCAGGCCAATAAGCCCCCGGCTCCGGCAGATCTGGCCTACGCGGCCATTAGGGACCGGGTTCTGGCTTTGTCGGCCCAGACTCTCCGAGCCCGGAGAATGTTTCAAAAGAGGCTGGAGACCAACCCTAACGACGCCTCAGCCATTCATGGGCTGGGTTTACTGGCTGCCCGGGAGCAGAGCCTGACCCAGGCCAACGACCTGATGGAAAAAGCTCTGAAACTGTCGCCCAATAACCCTGAGTATCTCACAGATTTGGGGGATCTGGCCTTAAGGCGAAGAAAAATTTCCGAGGCGGCGGCTTATTACGAAAAAGCCCGAGCCCAGGGCTCGAACCTGGCCTCCACCCTGGGACTGGCCAGGGCTTATGAGCTCCAGGGTAAATCCCGGGAGGCTGGCGGCCTTTATGACAAGGCAGTGGAGATGGGTGGGGACGACTACCCTGAGGCCCTGGAGCTGGCTGGCCGGTTTTTTGGCCAGAACGGCCAGATGGTCAAAGGCCATTACCTGCTGTCGCGGTATTTTGGGAATGTTGGCCAGCTTAAGGAGGCTATCTTCCACTGTAAGACTGTGGCCAAGGATCCAGCCGGGCAACTCTACAAGAGAAGCTGCGAGCAAGACATCCGGGACTATGAGGAGATAATGAAGGATTCCAAGAAGTTGTAATGAACTCATCTGGGAGAGGGCGATCGGGGTTTTGTAATTTTTCCAGTTAGTCCCCAAAGTGGGGCGAGTTGGAGAGTGGCCTGAGCGGAATAGGAAAAAAACTTCTCTTAGACTTAAATGATATAGTTTAAAAATCAATTTAAAGATATAATAATTAAATATAGTTTGTATATTAATTTTTTAAGATATATATTGTATTATTATTGTTTAGTATTGGGTTTTAAAATTTTTTTAATGTGGAGGTATCTATGGGGGGAAAAAAAGATAAGGATGAGGGCTATCCGCCCATCCAGAGGCCCAACGTCGCTGGCCTTGTGATCGGGCGGGATAGTCATTTTCTGGCCTATCCTCGCGAAGGCGAAATCAAGATCAAGGAGTTTAGCTCGGTCACCGATAGCCTGCTGAAGATGGCCACCTTTTTGCGCGATAACAACATCCTCGCCGTGGCTCTGGAAGCGCTCCCCGTTTATTGGGTTCCTGTTTACAGAATCCTGAAAGAAGCCGGGTTAGAGTTATGTTTGGTTTTGCCTGGGGAAATTAAACACCCACCTGGCCGTAAAAAAGGCTATTTCAGATGTCAATTAGTCCAAAAATTATATTCTTGTGGCCTACTAAAACCATTCGCTCCGTCTTTGGACGAAATAGAGTTAAGTAGCATGGCGGAGTATCGAGTTGAGTTAATTCAAGAAAACGCCCGTTATCTCCAAGAAATGGCCAAGGCTCTGCTGGGCCTGAACATTCGTCTGGGCCAGACGCTTATCGCCAGCGAGGCGGGAGTTCGTGTAATAAAGTCGATTGTGAACGGCGAAAGAAATACCCTGGTTTTGGCCGACCTAATCGATCCTGGTTGCGAACAAAACGCGGTCGAAATGGCCTTTGACTTCACGAGTAGGCGCGCGGTGGACAGTCTTGTCGAACTGAAACGTGCTTATAAACAGTATATTTATAATAAAGGTGAAATTTTAGTATTCGAAAAGAAGATTTTATATGAAATTAAAGAAATTATCTCCAATAAAAAACATAAAAAAAAATCAGTTGACCCTGGTTCTCTTGAAATACCTGATTCAATAGAGGGTTTATCTTTTGATGAGGCGTTAAAAAAATTTTGTCGCGATAAGGTATTAAACTTCATGATTGGTCATGAGATAGGCAATTAACGCTTAAAAAAGGGCTCCCGCCAAGCCAGACCCCAGAGGTCAGGCGGGCGGCGAGCCCTTTTTTATGGGAAATGGGCTTGAACAACCCTGGTTGTCAGCCTCTGGCGGTCTCTTGGATCAGGGACCACATGGCCGGGGCGGCCGAGTGGATGGAAAAGACTGACAAATGACAGTCAATGGCTCGACGCACGCCCAAAGGCAGGGATTTGATGGGCGCGAAAGGCTCTTTGTTCTTTAGATAACGGACCGACCGCCAGTGCGGGTAACCGGCCTCTGGGCCATCGTGTCCCAGTTCGGGGTGGAAAATGTAGTCCCCGGTTACTTCGCTGACAAAAATATTATCGTCCTGGGGGATAATCACAAAGTCCCCGGGTTTGATTTGGTTGACAAAACGGTCCAGGACACCCACCGCCATAGGTAGATCATCCTTTTGGGTGTCCAGATATTGGGAGTAAGCCTGGCAAAGGCGGTTAGCCAAGAATTGTTTGCCATTGGCTTGACTGAGGTCGCCTACAGCTGGCCAGCCAATGGCCACGATGCTCTTTTCCAGGAAGTTAGCCAGGCGGTTAACGTAATTGGGAGCGGGTCTGACGACCCACAGCTGTTTTCTCATCTTTAAGGTTGCCTCTCTCAGGCCAAATGGCTGGCCGCTTGAGGCCAGCTAAATATACTGGGACGGCTCAAACCAAAAGTCCTGTAGAGTATATAACAGATCTTAAGCTGTTTCAAGGTGATTATGAGAGTCTTTACAGGAGGATAGTTGTATGATATTTGAAACATAAAAATGCAGACTAAATAAATTATATAGATTAATAACAATTTTTTAGGTTATAAAATAGGGAACGGATCCCAGACAACTCAAACAATCCAGCCCGGGATAAAAAAAGGCCCTGGAAGTCCAGGGCCTTGAGGTTTAAGAGGTGGTTAAGGCCTAGTACATGCCGCCCATGCCACCCATGCCGGGTCCGCCGCCACCTAGGGGAGCGGCTGGCTTGTCTTCTTTTTTCTCCGCGATCATACACTCGGTGGTCAACAACAGAGACGAGACCGAGGCCGCGTGCTGGAGAGCGAACCTGGTCACCTTGGCCGGGTCAATGACGCCAGCGGTCATCAGATCCTCGTACTTGCCAGTGTCGGCGTTGAAGCCGATGTTGCCTTCCTCGTTGCGGACCTTCTCCACCACCACGCTGCCCTCGTAGCCAGCGTTGGCCGCGATCTGGCGCAACGGCTCCTCCAGGGACCGACGAATGATGTTGACGCCCTGCTGGAATTCATCGTCCTTAGCGGTGACATTGTTGAGAGCCGAGACACAGCGCACCAGAGCCACGCCGCCGCCAGGCACAATGCCTTCCTCGACCGCCGCCCGGGTAGCGTGGAGAGCGTCCTCAACCCTGGCCTTCTTCTCCTTCATCTCGATCTCAGTGGCCGCGCCCACATTGATGACCGCGACCCCGCCAATGAGTTTGGCCAGGCGCTCTTGGAGCTTCTCCCGGTCATAGTCAGAGGTGGTCTCCTCAATCTGGGCCCGGATCTGTTTGACCCGACCCTCCAGAGCCGACTTGTGGCCAGCCCCGTCGACGATGGTGGTGTTGTCTTTGTCGATGTTGATTTTCTTGGCCTGGCCGAGGTCTTTGAGGGAGATGGACTCCAGCTTGATGCCCAGATCCTCGCTGATGACCTTGCCCCCAGTCAGCACGGCGATGTCCTCCAACATGGCCTTGCGGCGATCCCCAAAGCCAGGGGCCTTGACCGCGCAGGTGTGCAGAGTGCCGCGCAACTTGTTGACAACCAGGGTGGCCAGAGCCTCGCCGTCCACGTCCTCGGCGATGATCAGAAGCGGCCGGCCCTGCTTGGCGATCTGCTCCAAAATGGGCAG
Source organism: Deltaproteobacteria bacterium (assembly GCA_031276635.1). Classification (GTDB taxonomy): domain Bacteria; phylum Desulfobacterota; class Desulfarculia; order Adiutricales; family Adiutricaceae; genus JAIROO01. Next base: position 73,164 of record JAISMU010000045.1, read on the forward strand.
CAGATCCTTCATGGAGCTGATTTTCTTCTCGACCAACAGGAGATAGGCGTCCTCCAGGTGGACAACCATCTTCTCCTGGTCAGTCACGAAGTAGGGGGACAGATAGCCCCGGTCAAACTGCATGCCCTCAACCACATCCAGGGTGGTCTCCATGCTCTTGGCTTCCTCGACCGTGATGACGCCTTCTTTGCCGACCTCGTCCATGGCCTTGGCGATGATGTTGCCAATGGTGGGGTCATTGTTGGCGGAGATGGTCCCAACCTGGGCGATCTCTTTCTGGTTCTTGGTGGCCTTGCTCATCTTGCGCAGCTCTTCGGTGGCCGCTTCCACGGCCGCGTCGATTCCGCGCTTCAAGGACATCGGGTTAACCCCGGCGGCGACCAGTTTCTGGCCTTCCCGGTAAATGGCCTGAGCCAGAACCGTGGCCGTGGTGGTCCCGTCGCCAGCCAGGTCCGAGGTCTTGGAGGCCACTTCTTTGACCATCTGGGCCCCCATGTTCTCGAACTTGTCTTCCAGCTCAACCTCTTTGGCCACCGTCACGCCATCTTTGGTGATGGTCGGGGAGCCAAAGCTCTTCTCCAAGATGACATTGCGGCCTTTGGGGCCCAGAGTCACCTTGACAGCGTCGGCCAGAATGTCCACGCCTCTCATGATGGCCTCGCGGGCCTTAACGTTGTATTTTATTTCTTTAACGGACATATTGGGAAATCCTCCTAAAGAGAAATTGTTAATGTTTGATTAGCCTGGGGCCAGATGGTCCCGGGGGATTGACTCAGCTTATATTGGCCTGGGGCAGCCTGGGCCAGGAGACCTGAGCCCAGAGAGAGCCACCATTAATAGGCCAACTCGGGTTACTCGAGGATCCCGAAGATGTCGTCGTCGCGCATGATCAGGTATTCCTCGCCGTCGAGCTTGATCTCGGTGCCGGAATACTTACCGAAAAGAATATGATCCCCGGCCTTGACCCCGGCCTTGACCCGGGTGCCGTTATCAATAAGCTTGCCTTCGCCCACAGCGATGACCTTGCCCTGCTGGGGTTTTTCCTTGGCCGTGTCCGGGATGATGATGCCGCCCTTGGTTTTTTCTTCTTCTTCCAGGCGCTTGACCAGGATGCGATCAGATAAAGGACGAAGATTCATGAGTTGCTCCTTTCCGTATATGGGTGCCGCGGGATTGGCCGGAATGAGCCGACCCGCCAAAGTGTGCCCGGCCTAAAAAAGCCAGGTTTATGGTTAATTTGGTATGTTTGGGGTTTTTAAGCCCTTTACACGCAAATCAGAAAAAAAATAGCGCTGACCAGGAAATAGCGCTTAAAGGTGGTGACTGCCAAGCAAAAGCAAATATAAACATTGCCAGGCGAATGTCAAGGGGGCGGGCCCAAAAAAATAAAATTTTTTTGGTTGACCAGGAGTCAGAAAATATTAGGAGTTTTTTTGAAGTTAGCTATATAGTATATGTGACGTTATTTACGCCTGCGGTCTGGTCTTGTTGGTATATATTTAGTTTATATTTATACTAAAATTTGGACTAATACAGCCAAGACCATTGTGTTAAAGGCCTGTAGATAATCTTTTACTATAATAAATTTATTATTTTCTAGATGTTACCTGAAGATGGGTTGGAAATATTGTTTTTTCGAGAGTTTCAAAAAAGATCGCGAAAGGGAGATTTGGCGACTGGCTCTGGAGCGGAAACTGGGGTAAACAATTAAAGGTACTCGACATAGAGAAAATATTATAATATAGTTATTTAAGATGTTCTTTAATATCTTTTATTTATTAATAAAGCGTAAAATATCTTTTGTAACTTAAACTGTCTAGTCATTTTAATTATAGTGAATCGTGTCAAAATATTATAATCTGACAAGCTCCTTGAGGTTTTCTCTACCGCGACGCTCAAGGAATTGGTATACTGTCTAAAGTTTAAAGGAAGATTTAATCCCCTTGGAAGGAAAAAAATGGCCAATCCTGTTTGCCTTATAATTCGCGATGGCTGGGGACACCGCGACGAACCCTTAGGTAACGCCGTTCTGGCGGCCAAAACCCCATTTATGAGCGGTCTTCTGGCTGACCGGAAAGCCTGGACTTTGTTAGCCGCGGCCGGGGAGCCGGTTGGGCTGCCAGCTGGCTATCAGGGGTCCAGCGAGGTCGGGCACTTGAACATGGGGGCTGGTCGAATCGTTATTCAGGAGCTGAAACGAATTGACGATGGCCTTCGGGATGGCTCGTTTTTTCAGCTGCCCAAATGGAACGAGCTTTTGGGCTATTGGCGAGAGAAAGGAGGAACCCTGCACTTGTTGGGGCTCCTCCAGGACGAGGGGGTTCACGCGCACCAGGAGCATCTTTTTAAGATTATTCGAAGAGCTCGTCAGGAAAACCACCAGGGCCGAATTATGGTCCATCCCTTCCTGGATGGCCGAGACACCCCGCCCCGATCCTCGCCTGAGTTTCTGGCAAAACTGGAGATAGTTTTAAAGGAGGCCGGCCAAGCGGAGATTGGGGTTATGATGGGTCGCTACTACGCCATGGACCGAAGCCGGGACTGGGCTTTGACCGACCAAGCTTATGAGGCCCTGGTTTTTGGCCAGGCTCGGGTTTACTCGGGAACTCCCCTGGCGGCGGTGGAGGAGTCCTGGGCTAAAGACCGCACTCCAGACAATTTTGAGATGGTTGACGAATATATCCCCCCTATCAAGAGGGCGAGCTATCTGGGTTTTCAGGCCGGGGACTGCGTTTTTCACACTAACTTTCGTCAGGATCGGGCCATTCAGTTGACCCAGGCTTTTGTCGCCGCCGACTACCCAGGCCAGAGGGCCAAAGGGCCTGAGGTTAAATACTTGGGCCTGACCCGCTATTACAACGAGTTTACGGAATATCTCCTGGGACCTATGGGTGGGGAAGGAGGCCTGGAGGGTCTTTTGGGCGAGGTGGTCGCCAAAGCGGGCCTCAGACAACTGCGTCTGGCTGAAACTCAGAAATTTCGGCACGTTACCAGTTTTTTTAATGGTAAATCCACCAAACCCTATCCCTTGGAGGACCAGGTGGAGATTCCGGGCCGTTTTGATCCGGCCTCTTTCGCCAGCCATCCAGAGATGGAGGCCGAGTTTGTGACCGAGGCCTTTTTGACCAAATACTTACCTCAAGATTACTCTCTGGTGGTCATCAATTACGCTAATTGTGACATGGTCGGCCACACTGGGGTCATGGCGGCGGCGGTTAAAGCGGTGGAAGTGGTTGACCAAAACTTAGCCAGAATTGTGCCCGCGTTACTGGAAAAAGGCTATCAGATCCTTATAACCGCGGATCACGGCAACGCGGAGGAGATGATTGACCCGGAAACTGGCCTGGTTAAGACCAGCCACACTCTTTTTCCGGTGGAATGCGTCTACTTGGCCAAAAAACCTCTGGCCAAGCTCTCGGGTCGCGAAGGGAAATTAGCTGACCTAGCCCCAACTATTCTTAACCTGATGGGTCTGTCGGTTCCGTCCCAGATGACGGCTGACAGCCTGTTAGCCTGATGGTTGGCCAGGGGGACTGAAGTTTCTAATTGGCGCTCTCAAGAAAATTTATGCTCTTGATGTGTAATAGGCGACAAACTTTGAAAAAATTTGTGCCCCTTTGGAGGCCTGGACCAATCTTCCAGCGTCAATTTTTGTCTAAAAGCCAGATTTGAAGCCAGCGCGAAATCTATTAAAAAAAATTTCTTTAGGTAACATGTTGAAATTAATATATTTATTGAGGATCAAGAAGATCTAACCTGGTTTACGGAGGCCAGAGTTGGTGGAGTTGGCATAACTCTTTTAAACTAGCTAAATAATATTAGATATACCATTAATGTCAGTCAGATAAAATAATACCATAAAAAATAGATATAATTATAAGGTCTTCGTCGGTGGCGGGTGGTGACGAATTTTTACTCAACATTATGGGGTTGGTTACCAGATTATCGGAACCTCCCCATCTGAGTCCCTGAGAGCCATGACCAAAAGAGCAAACAGGGGTTGTTTCATGGCTTTTTTTTTTTGGAGGTTTATTTATTTATTGACCAACTGTTGGATATTATTACAAAAAGTATAAAATATTTTTTTGCAGAGGTTATTGTCTTTGTTAAAATTAGGCTTTATTTATTTAAGCAAGACTGATAAACAAGAATTATTCGCTATTTTGGATAAAAAATCCAAGACTGTCTGAAGGCCACGAGATTGGAGATTTTTAGTCTGGCCGCTATCACTAGAATGGATGAACCTAATCCTGAACTAATCAACATATGCTGTAAGTATGTCGATAATGCTCAACTAATTGAAAAAAAATAGCTGAAGGTTTTGTTAAATATATTGATAAACTTTTTGAGGGTATATTTATACCGGAGCAGAGGTCAATTTTTGAAGGAGGCGTAATGATGGGGGAGCTGGCAAAAAGGTGTCGCCGGGAGGGTCGCCAGGAGGGTAAGTACCAAGCTTTGGCCGAAGTCGCTGATAATCTCCTGAAAAAAGGGAGTACCCTTCAGGAGATTAAAGAAATCTTGAACGTGTCTGAAGAGTGGCTGCGAGATTACAAGAAGTGGCTTAAGCCAGACGCGCCCTCTCAGCCGGCGACGTCCTGAACTGGTGTTTTTCAGGCCTTTTCTTAGTCTTACCTAGACTCCTTTGGGTGTTTGAAATCTATCAAACACCTCAGGATAGTTATGTGTTGATCTCGCTAAACCTCATTCTTTTTGGGATTAAAATTTTTAACAAGATTTTATCTTATCTAGATAATATAATAATTATGTAAAATAATAACTTATGTTGAGAGTATCAAAAAATAACATCTTAGCAAAGTTGAAATTAATATATTTATTTAGTGATGAGCTTATCTAACCGCGATTTTGCGATAGCGACAATTAGACCGCGAGATCTGTTCTTGACACCTCGGTAGCGGCGGACTAGAAGTTTTAAAAAATTTGCTAAAATATTAAATAACCAATTGAAATTAATAGTTTTTTTAGGTTAAGGCATGGTTTTGGCCAGTTCTATGGCCTCAGCCAGGGAGCTAACCAGCTTGTCTGAAGCCAAGGCCAGCATGAGGTTGACCGAGAAGCCAAAATCCTCAACCTGGGAGCCATCGGGTAATAAGTTATCAACCCCGGGCCCCAGTTTTGTCACAAGATCTC
>JAISMU010000086.1 GCA_031276635.1 Deltaproteobacteria bacterium
GCTGGCTGGTTGTTTTTAATCGCAAGCCCAATAAAGACTGGGCTAAAGAAGCGACTTGGGAGGAAAAGTCTTACCCAGGCGGTAAAAAGATTTACATAGTTGGCTGCTGATAGCGCGCTAGAGAAGCCATATGGCTGATTTTTCTCCTACGCGCGGTTACTTAACCCTTAAATTTGGGAGGTTCCCAGGTCTTGTTTACCAGGCGTAAGCTGCTATTTAAAGTCTGATAGGTCGCGGTCAGACCTCTGATTTAGGTGCCTGATCTTGAGTTCCCTCCAGTTCCTCGTCGACTTCCTAATATTTGGGCGGTCAAGTGGGTCAAAGTTTTTAAACCAACAGACTTTCAGGGTGGCCTTGGGCGAGGGAAGGATCCAGCTCACGTCGACGAGAGTAATCATCATTCTGATTTCTTTCGCTTATTTTTTATGGAATGGTATGTTTGGGCGCGGGTTGGTTTTTTTTGACCATCTAGTCAATCTGTTCCATCCAGCTCTTTCGGCCCACTAGACGCCTTGGCTCGCTGATCGCGAAGAGGCTCCGGGTCGCCCTGGACTTAAGTGATCCCGGAAATCTCCTTAGTCTCTTCAACCCTAAATTCTCCAATTTTTCTCCGCAAGGTCGTGAAAAGCTTTTCTAGTCATCATTTTTCCATCTCTTTTTGCTTTATGAATAACCCTCAGGAAAATAGCTCAACCTGAGAGCTACTCAGTAGTTAAGTCAATAGACATTGCTCATCGTAAAAATTAGCGGGTATTGCTCATCTATTAATCCGCCTGCCTAACCAAACTGGTTTAAGACATCCCATTAATGAGCCTTGTAAATTATCTGGGGCTATTTCAAGGGACCGCTAGCTCAGTTTCTCCATCCTCCAGGTATCTGGCCAGTTCCGCCAAAAGCTCTGGGGCCAGGGTCTCAGCCCGGACTAGAGCTGGCAACCCAAAATTTTCCAAAACCTCGCGGGTTTTTTCCGGGCCATAGGCGGCCAGGAGGTTATTGGCCAGGGTTTTTCGCCTGGCGTGAAAGACAGCCGCGGTCAGGCGCCCCAGGCTGGCCAAGCTCACGGTCGGCGGGGTTTTGGGGCGCAGAATGACCACCGAGCTGTAAACCTTTGGTTTGGGTTGAAAGGCCCAGGGAGGGGCTTCCAGAATGATTTTGGCCTCAGTCCAGAGAGACAGGGCCACGGCCAGGCGACCATAACCATCTTGGCCGGGCTTGGCCACCAGGCGTTGGGCCACCTCTTTTTGCAGCATGAAGATTCCGGCCTTGGCCAGAGGGGCTTGGGCTAAAAACCAGAACAATATGGGCGTGGACAGATTATAGGGGAGATTCCCGGCCACCACAAATGGCCCTGGCCCTAGGTCAGCTAGTCGGGTGGTCAGGATGTCCCGCGGGATGACTTTGAGACGCCCCGCCAGAACTTCTGGCCAGGTTTCCAAGGCCTTGGCCAGGCCATGATCCAGCTCCACCGCCAGAACGGTGGCCCCGGCCGTTAACAAGGGCTTAGTCAAAGCCCCTAGACCTGGGCCGATCTCGACTATGGGGAGATCGGGGCCACTGGCCATAATAGCCTCAGCCAGGCGCCTGGCCAAATGGTCGTCCCTTAAAAAGTTTTGGCTCCGGCGGCGACTGGGGGCTAAACCCAGGTTTTTTAAGGTAGCCCGCGGATTGGGTCGAGTGGTGGGTTTTGGCAAGCCTGTCTCCCAGTCGGTGGCGCCTCTGAGGTCAAATCCCCAGAAGAGTCCGTTTAAGATATCAGATCAACCTGAGTCTCGCGAGCCCAAGCTTGAGTCGGATTGGGCTCAGGTCTGAGTAGGTTGTGGCCAGCCAGACCCTGGCCTTGTTCCATTAGCGATTGACCCAGGCCTGTTAGGCCGCCAGTTTGGTTGGCCCAGTTTGGTTGGCTGGGACGCGGGCCTGAGGCCAGAATATTTTAACTCGAGCCGATGACCTGGGAATTTCTGACCTGGGAACTTCGACAACCGGTGAGCCGGGATAGCTGAGGGCCGCGATCATCAAGGCTCCGAGACCAACGGGGCTCGGTCGCGACCGGGGAGCCGCCGACTCCGGCGACTCGGCTTATTGCCCTGGCCAGCGGGGGAGGGCCTCGGCGGCGAGATCCAATAAGTTGTGGCCTTGGGCCAATTGGAGCCCACCCAAAAAAGCGATCATCGCCCCATTGTCGGCGCACCAGGCCGGCGGGGGGGCCCACAGGGGGAGGTTAGCTTGGCCCAGGGCTTGGGCCGCGGCTTGCCGCAAAGGCCCATTGCAAGCCACTCCCCCGGTCAGGGCGGCTCCCCTGGCTCCGGTCCGTTTAGTGGCCACAGTGAGCTTGGTCACCAGAACTTCAACCACCGCCGCCTGAAAGGAGGCCGCCAGATCGGCTAAGCGCTGGTCGTCGAGGGGAGCCTGGTCCAGCTGATTGTCATTATAAAGGCCCATGACCTGGGTTTTGAGGCCGCTGAAGGAAAAGTTAAGGCCCTCCCGCAGGAGGGGTCGGGTAATTTTGAAGGCGTCAGATCTTCCTTGGCGGGCTAGTCTTTCCACCACCCCACCGCCTGGATAGCCCAGGCCCAGCAGCTTGGCGAACTTATCAAACGCCTCCCCGGCGGCGTCGTCCAGGGTCTGGCCCAGCAGCTCAAAGCGGAGAAAATCCTCCACGAGAAAAAGGCTGGTGTGGCCCCCAGAGGCCACCAGAGCCACGTAGGGAAACTGGGGGGCGGGTAGGGAGTCCTGACTCAGGGAATCCAGGCTCAGGAAGGGAGCCAGGGCGTGGGCCCGGACGTGATTGACCCCGGCGATGGGAAGATTTAAAGCCAGGGCCAAGCCCTTGGCGAAATTGACGGCCACTAAGAGGGCCCCGACCAAACCAGGGCCCTGAGTGACGGCCAAGCCCTCAATCTGGCCCAGCGTCAGTCCGGCTTGTTTCAAAGTTTCCTCGGTTAAGCTCTCCACCGCCTCCAGGTGGGCGCGGCTGGCGATTTCCGGAACCACCCCGCCATACTTCTGGTGCAAATCGATTTGGCTCCGCACCGTCTCCGCCAGCACCCGCCCGCCCTCGGTAACGGCCACGGCGGTCTCGTCACAGGAGCTTTCCAGGCCTAGGACTAACACGCGTTCGCCCACCCTCAAACCTGGGCGTCCAGGTCCGCCGCCGGCGAGCGGTGGGGGGAGACTGGCTCCAGATGAAAGGTCAGGTCAGTCTTTGGGTAATGTGAGCGGACACTCAAGGCGAATTTTTTGCCCAACGCGTGAGCCTGGCCTACCGGCATGTCGTCATCAACCAGAATGTCCACCAAAATATGGCGGTAAGGCCCGGAGCGCCGGGTTCGGAGACGCCGGAAGCCTTTGATCTCGGGATAAAATTCCTCAATGTGCTCCACAATCAACTTGATTTCCTCCGGCGGCAAGCTATGGTCAACCAAGCCCTTGGAGGCGTCCCAGCCCAGGGTCAGGCCGGTTTTAATGATGAGGGCGGCGACCAGGGCGGCCACGGCTGAGTCCATAAAGGCCAGATTCAGGCTGGGGGCGAGGAGACGGCCCACCTCAATGATGGCCAGGGCCAGGAAGATGCCCAGGGAAGTGTAAACATCGGTTCGCAAATGCCAGGCGTCGGCGGTCAGGGCCTCGGAGTCGCTTTCCCGACCGATTTTAAACAAGCGCTGGGAAATAAAAAAATTGATGGCCGTGGATAGAAACATGACCACCAGGCCCACTTTCAGGTTCGGTAACTGACGCCCCTCCGTCAAGCCCTGGATGGCTTCCCGGAGAATGAGAACTCCTCCGGCCACGATTAGGATGGCCTCAAAGAGGGCGGAGAAGTTTTCGGTTTTGCCATGCCCAAAAGGGTGTTCGGAGTCGGGGGGGGCGTCGGAGACTCGCACCGCTCCCCAGGCCATCATGGCGGCCATGAGGTCCAGAAAGGAGTGCGCCGCCTCGGAGATGATGGCCACGGACCCGGTCGCGTAACCAGCCACCAGTTTAATGGCGATCAGGGCGGAGTTGGAGATGATGGAAAGGGTGGCCCCTTTTTGCTTCTGGCTTTTGGCCTCAGCCATTATAAGCCTCGTCGGACCATCAGGCCCTTGACTTTGGGTTTCAGGGTGGCCGCCGCCGTCTCCGCCTCTTTTTTGCTGTCATATGGACCCATGGCCAAGGCCCACAAACCGCTTTTTAACTTGGGGTAGGCGTCAGTGTCCAGTAGATCCAGGGCCACTCCCTTTTTTTTGTGTCGGGCCAGGGACCGCTCGGCCTCCTGCCGAGCCGTCTTGGGAATTGACTCCACAATGACCAGCCAGGCTTCTGGCGGTTTGGCTAGGGCCACGGGGGCCGGTTCCGGGGTGGCGCCTGGAGTGGGGGAGCCAACCGGGGTTGAATCGCCCCCGACAGGGGTCGCGGCCCCAAGGGACGCGCTCGCGTTCGCGGGCCCCCCGACGGTCAGGGTCGGGGTGGCGGGGCGCGGTTTAATCTCCGCCCTGGGCTTGGGCGGGGGTGGGTCCACATTAGTGCCTAGCTTATAAGACAAAGTTACTCCGGCCGCCACCAAAACCGCCCAAAAAAAGACGGAAATCAAAATAATCGCGCCTTGAGAGCGATAACTGGACAAACGGTAGCGACGTTGACCACGGCTCCCTTCAGACAAAGGGCGTCCGCAGAGAACCCGACCTGGGCCGAGAAAGATATTTTTTAGCATGGCCTACTCCTGACAAATTGGCGGTCGGCGGCCAAGGCGGTCTCATTTTTGATGATAGGTTGGCCGCCAGCGGGAGGAGCCGACCGCCTTTTCAGGCCAAATTTAATCTCAATTTGCACCCCAGAGATTGACCTAGTTCCCAAGAGAATAGTTTTTTTAAATATAGCATTTATAGGAGCGTTTTTTCAAGTCACGGAATAATGGCTAAATAAAATAATTTTAAAAATTAAGTCTTAATATTTAGTTAAATAATGATAAAAATTATAGTTATAGATTATGAAAAATGGTGAATAATAAAAATTTTTGTGTTAAAAGGTAAATATTTACTAAATTAAAGTTCCCCAAAAATGTCTTCAGCCCCAACCTGAGCCGCTAACCTCGCCCGGCCTGGCCTGGGGGCTAGGAGCTTGCGCGAGCGGGAGAATTTTTTTTTTCGCTGAGCCTCCATGGTCTTGATTAAAATCAAGGCGCTCGTCTGGCGGGGGTCGCGTGGTTCCAAGAGTGGCTGCCTGGCTCGCCTCGAAACCCGAGTAGGCGGTTTGTCTGAGCTCGGTCTGACTTTGGCTTTAAATTATCTTTATATAAAAAACTAAATTTTTTTTTAGAGTTTATAAAGTGTAATTTTTTAGTTACTAATATTTTTTTAACAAAAAAAATAATTTTATTGAGTTTTTATTTTACAAGTTAGCCAATTGATGGCCTGTCTGGAACCGCCAGAAATCAAACTTACCCTTGATAGAAAGCCGGATTTAAGGTAAACTTAAACTAATATTACTTGAGTTTAATTCTTGAGAATCTTTTTCTATTATTCTTGAGCAATCGATTTTTGGGCCGGTCCGGCCTTAATCGCCCTCGTTTTTGACGAGCTGGCCAGCTGTTACGGGAGAGGAAATGAGCTTGAAAAACTCCGCTTCCAGATCCGGCAAAAAAGAATGGGTTTTTTTGATCGCGGCCCTAGCCTTGGTGGCTTTGATTATAGTTTTTTTCTATCTCCGATCCGCCGGGCCCCCAATGGACACGCCCAGGGCCCGCCGCGGCCCCACCCTCAGCTCGCATGGCCAGACCTCCGTTGGGCCGAAGAAAATTCCCTCGCCCAAAGTGACCTCTGATTGGCGCTTTGGCCTGGTCACCGGGTCGGACAGCCAGGGCACGGATGTGCTGCGAGGAGTGGAGAAAGTTAAGAGGCTTTATGGGGACGCCAGTGAGGGGGGCTTGATTAAGCACCTGATGTACCCTGATAACTTCCTGGCTGACCTGGACACTACCAAGGCCGTGATTGAGAGCCTGGCTGACGATCCCCTGGTCAAGGTCATTTATGTTCTGGAGGGGGTCCCGGGCACGACGGAGGCTTTCAAGAGAATTCGCGAGCGGCGACCGGACATCACCTTACTGGTCAGCGAAACCCATGAGGATACCGAGTTCATCGCCAGCGTGGCCGACATGGTTGTCAACGCCGACTTCGTGGCTCGCGGCTACCTCATACCGCTGGCCGCCAAAAAGTTGGGGGCCAAGACCCTGGTCCACGTTTCCTTTCCCCGGCACATGATTGACGAGTCCCTGAGTCGGGCCCGGGCTATCATGGAGTTGGCCTGCGAGGATCTGGGCCTGGAGTTCGCCCACGTCAACGCCCCGGATCCCACCGGCCAGCTGGGGGTCAAGGGAGCCCAGGATTATATCTTTGAGCGGCTACCCAAGTGGCTGGAGAAGTACGGCCAGGACGCGGCCTTTTACACCACCAATAACGCTCACACCGCCCCGATGATCAAACAGATAATCGCCCATGGGGGCTATTTTGTGGAGGCTGACGAGGCCTCGCCCCTTTTGGGTTTTCCCGAGGCCCTGGGGCTGACCATCACCGATGAGATGACCGGCGATTGGGACATGGTCGTCCGGGAGATCGAGCGGGGCCTGAAGCGAGTCGGGGCCGATGGCCGCCTAGGCACCTGGGTCGCCTCGCTCAACTTCAGTCACGTCACCGCCATGGTGGAGTTTGGGCGCCTGGTGGCCACTGGCAAGGCGGAAAAGCGCGACCTCAAGGCCCTGTTGCGCTGCTATGAGAGCGTTGACCCGAAAATCAAGTGGAACGGGGGGCTTTTTTCGGATGTTTCCCTCAAACAGCTCGACAATGTCTACCTCATTTACCAGGACACCTACATTTTCGGCTTGGGTTTTCTGGGCATGACCGACGTGGAGGTCCCTTTAAGGTACAAGACCTTGCGCAAGGGCGAGGCGGTCAACCCCTTGAAAAGCGACTATCGCGTCGGTCTCATCACCGGGGAGGACGATCAGGGGGCGGACGACGTGCTTGGGGCCAAGGAGATGATTGCCCGCTATGGCGCGGCCTCCACCGGGGGCCTGATTCTGCACGAGGTTTACCCCAGCGACTACCTGCACAACGCCAGGGCCATGGCCGAGATGATTGAGAAAATGGCCGAGGATCCCCTGGTCAAGGTCATCATTGTCAATCAGGCCATCCCAGGGACGGCTGAGGGGTTCCGGCGGGTCAAGCTTAAAAGGCCGGACATCTACCGTCTGGCCGGGGAGCCCTTTGAGTCGCCCGAGCTCGTCGCCGCCAACGCGGATTTGGCCGTCGCCGGGGATTTCGTGGCCCGCGGTTACCTGATTCCTTACACCGCCAAAAGCCTGGGGGCGGAGTACCTGGTCCACATTTCCTTTCCCCGGCACCTGGCCTACGACACGGTGGCCTTACGGCTGCGGATCATGGAGGAGGCCTGCAAGGACCTGGGGCTGGGTTTTTATCAGGAGATAGCCCCGGACCCGGTGACTCAGATCGGGGTCGCCGGGGCCCAACGCTTCATTATGGAGAACTATCCCAAGTGGTTGAAAAAATATGGCCCCAAAACCGCCTTTTTTTCCACCAACGACGCTCACACTGAGCCACTTTTGCGGCAGATGGCCTTTTATGGCGGCTATTTTATCGAGGCAGACATCCCCTCGACCCTTTTGGGATACCCCGGCGCCTTTAACCTGAATTTAAACCCCTTCCTGGGCCAATGGGTTTATATTCTGGGCGTGGTGGAGGACGCCGTGTCCATGGCCGGTGGGTCCGGGCGCCTGGGGACCTGGGTCTATCCCCTGGGTTTCACCCAGACGACCGGGCTGGTGGAGTTCGCCCGGCTCCTGGTGGAGGGCCGAGCCAATATCGCGGACATTAATTCCCTTTTAGCCTGTCTGGGGGTTTACACTCCCGGGGCCCGGTGGAATGGCAGTTTTATTAATGACCAAGTCACTGGTAAACCTCTTAGAAATTATTTTTTGATCTATCAGGACACTTATATATTTGGTAAAGGATATATAGAGACAACAAAAGTAGATATACCAGACAAATTTTTCACTATAAAATTAAAAAATAAATAATAAAAAAAGATGATATTTGGTTTTGGCCTTGACCGCCCGGCGTCGGGATCTGGTCAATATTGTTTTTTTACTCATTATGATGTATTATTATCGCGTATATATAATATATTACATAAGAGCTGACGGTTTTGTTTTGTTTAACAATGGATCTATGTTGTTGCTATGGATGTAAAAAAAATAATAAAACAGAGTTATAAATCTGTTATTTTGGTTATTATCGCCTTTGAGATAATGACGGTGGTGAGCTATTTTTATGTCAGCTCGGTCATGAAGAGGCAGATTGACCTTCATAGTAACAATAAAATCATGTCCTATCAGGTTTCCCTGAGGTCGCTCATCCAGGCCAACGAGGACGCTCTGCTCCACGCCGCCGCCTTTGTTTCCCTGACCATGGATCGCGAGGCCCAGGCCCGCGAGCAGTGGGAGTTATTGAAGGTTTTAAACGACATTTATAATAAACAGCCGGATATTAGAAACTTTTTCTTGTCTATATACGGTTATTTGGATGGGAACTATATTGATGGTTCCGGCATAATACCCGGGGCTTATTTCAACCCCAAGACGGCCCCCTGGCTGCGGGGGGCTCTGTTGATGTCCGAGGGGATTTATCACACCGAGCCCTATATTGAGCCGAGAAATGGCCTGGCTGTGGCCGCCATGAGCATGGTCGTCTATGACCATAAGGGCGAGAGTCGGGGGGTTCTGGGCATTGATTTTCTTTTGGAGCCGATTGTTGACCAGATTACCAACTTCAAGTTGGCTGACTCCGGCTTCAGTCTTTTGACCGACAGCTCCCAAAAGGTCCTGACTTACCCGGACAAAACTTACGTCGGTCGCCATCTGGACGAGCTCCCCGGCTTTGAGACCATTTCCCGGGATTTGAGCGCCATTGGCTCGGACGTTCTCATTGAGCGACTCGACGTGGGCCAGAAAGGCAGCCATATCGGCTTTTTCAGTCGTCTGGACAACGGCTGGTACCTGGGTAACCTGGTGCCGGTCTCCTTTTATTACAAGGAGGTTTTCGATCTTTTTCCGGTCATCCTGACGTTGAGCCTGATTCTCTCGGTGGTCTTAAGCGTGGTGCTGTTGCGCATGAGCCTGGCCAAATCCCGCTCCGATGAGGAAAACCGCTCCAAATCGACATTTCTGGCCAAGATGAGTCACGAGATCCGCACGCCCATGAACGCGATCATCGGGTTGAGCGAGCTGGCCCGCCGTGATTTCGGCCAACCGGACTGCCTGGCCTACATTGACGAGATCCGCAAAGCCGGCTATAACCTCTTGAACATCATCAATGATATCCTGGACTTTTCCAAGATCGAGTCCGGCAAATACCTGCTCGTCAATGAGCCCTATAACCTCCAGAGCCTGTTGATGGAAACCCTGGCCGTGGTGGGTCTCCGGGTCCAGGAAAAACGGCTGTCGTTTGAGCTGGACGTGGAGGAGACTCTGCCGAGCGCGTTGATGGGCGACGCCCGGAGCGTGCGGCAGATCCTTTTGAACCTTCTCTCCAACGCCGTCAAGTACACCCAGGCCGGCTTTGTCAAACTCACCGTGACCGGGGAAATGATTAACGAGGGGTCCATCAAGCTCTCCCTGGCCGTGGAGGATTCTGGTATCGGCATCAAACCGGAGAACTTTGACTCCCTTTTCCGAGATTTCGTCCGCCTGGTCGAAGATTCCAGCAACCGCTACGTGGAAGGCACGGGCCTGGGTCTGGCCATTGTCCGCAACCTCTGCCATCAGATGCGGGGGGAGGTCTCGGTGGAGAGCGAGTACGGCCAGGGCTCGAAATTCACGGCGGTCATCGAGCAGGGCGTGGTTGACTCCACCCCGGTGGGCATAGTCTCCGAGTCGCCCCACGACGATAACACGCCTCTCACGCCCACCTTCCAGGCCCCGGGTCTGCGGGTTCTGGTGGTCGATGACGTCAAGGTCAACCTCATGGTCGCCAAGGGTCTTCTGGCCCCGTACAAAACCCAGGTCTCCACCTGCCAGAGCGGCCTGGAGGCCGTGGAGCTGGCCGGGGAGTACAAGTTTGATCTCATCTTCATTGACCACATGATGCCTGGCATTGACGGCATTGAGACTTTGAGGCGCATTCGGGAGATGGACCGGGGCTGCAAGGAAAAGCCCGTGGCCATCGCCTTTACGGCTAACGCCGTGGCCGGGGTCAAGGAAATGCTGTTGTCCAAGGGGTTTGACGATTTCATCTCCAAGCCCATTGACTCCGAGCAGTTTTTGAGCCTGATGGAAAGATGGGTTCCCGAGAGCGCCAGACAGCCCATTGTTTCCGAGGTCTCGGAGTATCTGGGCCTGGACCTCACCGGCCAGGAGATTGGCCTGGAGTCCCAGCCCTTCATTGACAGCCTGACCTCCCTGTTGGGCTCGGACATTGACGTCAACTCGGGGATAAGGCGCTGTAATGGCTCCCTGGGTCAGTATTTCGAGCTTCTGGGCGTTTTTCTGAGCGACACCGATATTATTGAGAAATCCCTGGACCCCCCGGAGGAGGGCGATGAGGTGGCCATCAACAATCTGGTCATCCGGGTCCACGCCCTGAAAAGCGCCTCGGCCAACATCGGGGCCGAGTCCATTTCCGAGGAAGCCGCTTTTTTTGAGCAAGCCGCCATTGACCGAAAATACGCCCTCTTCAAGGGAGCCCGTTATGTCGCTTTCCGGGACCAATTGACTCAGCTCATTGAGTCCATCCGGTCGTCTCTGGAGAGGATGCGCTCCTATTCGGATTTCATCAGCAAGAAAATTTCCCTGGATTCCGACTCCAAGGCCTCGGATGCCCCAGGGGATAGAGACATTCCCCAGGATTTGCTCAATTCCCTGGTGGCGGCCATTGAGGCTTTCAACCTCAAGGAGTCCGAGGGCTTGCTTGGTGAGATCTCGGCCATTGGCGACGAGCGGGTCAAGAAGATCATGTCTGAGGTGTCCAATTCCCTTCTAGTGTCCGATTTTCACGAGGCTCTGACCCTTGTCAACAGATTGAGGCCATGATTATGACCAATGAAACTTACAGCCCCCCCAAAATCATGGTAGTCGATGACTCAATTACCAATCTGAAATTCGCGAAGACCGCCTTGGCTCCCATTGGCGAGATCTTCACCGTGCCCTCGGCCCAGAAGATGTTCGATCTCTTGGAAAAGGTGCGGCCTAACCTGATCCTCCTGGACATCACCATGCCGGAGATTAATGGTCTGGACGCCATTAAAATCCTCAAGTCCTCGCCCTATTACTCGGACATCCCGGTCATCTTCCTGACCTCGGTCAGCTCCAAGGGGGCGGAGCTGGAGGGGCTTTGCCTGGGGGCCGTTGACTATATCACCAAGCCTTTTGAGCCCTTATTGCTTTTGAAGAGAGTGGAGATTCACCTGACTCTTCAGACGCAGAAAAATAAACTTGAGGAGCAGAGCCAGGAGCTCAAAAACTTCAACGAAAACCTCTTGAAAATGGTGGCCGATGAGACGGAGAAGGTCTCCAAGCTGCAGATTTCGGTCCTGGAAACGGTGGTGGACTTGGTGGAAAGCCGGGACGACATCACCGGCGGTCACATCAGTCGCACCATGAAGTGGCTGCGGTTTTTGCTGACCGGCATTGAGGATACGGGCATTTACGCCGATTTGGTCGAGCAATGGGACAAGAACCTGGTTTTGCAGTCCTCGCGCCTGCATGACGTGGGCAAAATCTCTATCAGCGACTCCATCCTCAAGAAGCCGGGCAAACTAACCGACGATGAGTTTGAGGACATGAAGCGGCACACCACCATCGGGGCCAGCATCATTGGCCGGATCCGCGAGACTCTGCCGAAGGACAACCACGACTTCATGAATCAGGCCGAAATCCTGGCCGTCACCCACCACGAGAAGTGGGACGGCACCGGCTATCCCTATGGGCTGAAGGGCTCAGACATTCCCTTGCAGGGGCGACTGATGGCCATCGCCGATGTCTACGACGCCCTTATTTCCAAGAGGCCTTACAAAAACCCCTTGCCGCACAAAATGGCCGAGTCAGTCATTGTGGCCGGGGCCGGCTCCCACTTTGACCCTTGCGTGATTGAGATTTTTCAATCAGTCAGCTGGAAGTTCGCGGAAAATTGTTGTTAGCCAGGCCCTGTTCGGGCCTGGCGAGGAAGGTTAAGGGCACTATAAGGATAAGAAAATTTTCTAATCCCGAGTTATGGCATTTAAGGATATATAATGCGCTTGGGTTAAGCCCGAAAGTTGGTAAAATAATTAAAGAGTTACTTTAATACAATTAATTAATTTTGTAGGTCGGGCCTAGGATTTTTTTTCTTAAAATAAAACCTTGATAATCCTTTAGTTTTAAAAATCCTTGTTAGAGATCGGTTAGCTCATCGCGGGCCGAGACCAACTGGCTGGGGCGATCTGGTTAGTCAAGGGTTTTCTCTGACTCATCCTGAGGTTTTTGGATAACCTGATAAAGCCCAGCTGACTTCAGGTTCCAGTTTTTGGCTTCCTCAAAATCGATCGTCACTTCTTTCGCCCACCCGATGACTAGGGCGGTTTTCCAGATTCGGTTACCCGCTCCTTG
>JAISMU010000087.1 GCA_031276635.1 Deltaproteobacteria bacterium
TTTTTTGCGGTTGCGGCTGCCCAAGCCGCGTAAGAGTTGAGGGTGAGTTTCTTTCTTCCTCTATGAGAGGGAGGCGAGAGTCAAGTCCTTCCAATGTAAGGAGTAGCGATCCACATTGACCACGAGCTAGGTGAGGTCTTCCGTGAGGGGGGCTTTGAAGCGTTAGTAGTGGAAAATTAGGCCAGCTGATTGAGCGACGAAAATTATTCAATCATGGCGCCGACGTTGTCGCAATAAGCGGAAGGCCACTCTGAGCGGCGATATCGCGAGTTGCTCAGAGACCCCGCGGCGTCAGAGAACCTAGCCTGATGGGAACTCTTCTGACGGAAACGGCGAGATCTCCGAACCTCCTTGAAGGGGTCGTGGCCTTTGGGGACGGCGGTGGGAAGCCAAAAGCGTAATCCCCGCGCGTCTGGGTCGGAGAAGTCGGATAACCTCAGAGCGCCGAGGACGCGGTCGAACAACTAAAGCCATTTGGCTGGAGGTGGCGGCCGAGGATGGAAGGGGGTTACTCGGGAGAGATGGTGTCGATTTTAACATTCCCCAGACTCAGAGCCGGATTTGGGGTGACCAAAGGAAGAGAGGTCAGCGCGTTGGCCTTCCGTTGGGGCAAGCGATTTAACGCGGACAGGTAACCAATCCAGGGCGCGTTTCAACGCCTCAGTTCCACTAAAATAACTCAGCAAGAGGTAGCGTTAGTAGCCAGGGAGGAGCTTCGCGGGGTAATTCCGCCCGCGAGGATCTGGGCGGGGGGATGTTCGAAAGAACGTTCCTTACCGGACAGTTTCTTTTTAGAAAATGATTAAGAGTTGATTTCCTCAATAACCACCTTGACCTTAGTTCTATCGCCAATGATTAACGCTGTTTTAAAGACTTTATGACCTAACCCTAGATATTTAGAGGCGTAATTTTTGCCTTCGATCTGGGTCAAGGCCTCATTAGCTTTTTTGGCCATGATCGAGTTGATTTTATCTGGAGACTGGCTTTTATCAATTTTCTTCGGCTCAGTCTCCACCTCGCTAGTCTGACTACCTGATAAATCAGTCAACTGGACATATTTCAGCTCAATGATAAAGATATTTTTTCCGCCGGCCTTTTGGTCGTCCACCTCCAAGACAGCGTCAATAAACCCATCGCCAGTGGGCTCCTCGACTTTGGGTGACTGGCCAGTCAAGGCCAAAGCGAAGAAGAGGCAGGTCTGATAAAAACCCTCAGAGGGCGAATGAAGTTTGACTGGCAAAAAAGAGAGAAACTGATGGAAAGCCTCTTCCAGGGCCAGAGCGTTATTTTGTTGGAAAGCCGCGCCAACAGGCTCGGCTCTTAATTTCAAGGTATCCAGGTCAAGCTCGTCTATCTTTTGAAAAGTTAAAAACTTCGCGCAAAGAGAAACGGTCACTTCCAGATTAGGCGAAGACAGACAATAACTTTTGGATTTACCCTCATATCGCGTCTCTTTAACTGTCAGATAACCAGCCTGAAAGAGAACAGGCAAAGGGCTAAATTCATTTAAATCGATAGCGTTTATACGATCATTAATAAAATTTTCGTCACTAAAATATTTTAGAACAAAATTATTGCGTTTTAAAACGCTTATAATATAATTAGGATTACCCGAATTATACCAATAATTACTAAAAGATTTAGAATCAAAAAAATTTAAGACAGACCAGGGATTAAGAACCCGAGATTTTCCGTCCCAGGAGTAACCGTCATACCAAGCCAAAATTTCTCGCTTCAGATCATCTATGGTCCAATCCGCGGCCCAGTCAGCCTCGTTTTTTAAATACTCCAGGGTCCCTACCAGATGCTCCTGAAAAAGAGAGTCAAACTCTTCTAAGGTAAAACCACATATTTGAGAGTAATCCCGCTTAAGAGTAAGATCAACCAAGTTATTTAAAGCGGAAAAAATAGAGGCTTTCGTGAACTTGGTGACCCCAGTGATAAAAGTGAAACCGCGATCTTTTTCCGCGTGTTTCAGAGCGCTGTAAAATTCTTGAAAAACCTTGCGTATTTTGTCGGCCCTTTCTGGCTGGTCGAGATGACGGATAATCGGGGCGTCATACTCATCAATCAGGATGGCTGGTTTTAAGCCATAAGTAACCCGAAACTCCCCGATTAAGGCCGAAAAATAAGTCCCCAGGGTGGGCGAGCTCTTGAGCAATTCCTTTCGATCGGACAAAAAACTCTCTTGAGAAACAATGTTGTCTAGAGCGAAGCGCAGAGCTTTTTCCACAATTGTCGGGTCAGAAGAATAGATATTGTCCATGGAAAAACGGATGACAGGATAAGTGGTCCAATCATAATCAGAGGAGTCGATCCACAGTCCCTGGAACAGCTCCCGGCGACCCCGCAAGATGGCTTCAAGGGTACTGACTAAAAGAGTTTTTCCGAATCGGCGGGGCCTGGAGAGAAAATATGGTAATTTGAATTTTAGTAAATTGCGGAGAAATTCAGTTTTGTCGGCGTAAACACTGTCAGCCAAGCGAATTTCCTCAAAATCAGCCAGGCCAATTGGTAAATTTTTCATGCTCTGAACCTGTGGGCTAGAAATCTTTGGCCTGAAATTTGGCTTCCGCCAACTCCCCTCAATCGAAAAACTCAGTCAACTCGACCATCGGTTAAAACCGGTGGTTTTGATTTAAGACTGAAGTCTCTTATAAGCGAATTAAGCCGCGCGCCTGACCTCTCTTATCAAACATAAACTAAGACTGTAGTCTATTATATTACCTTCTATTCTAAGACAATAAAAACTCTAGACGCTTATATTCAAACAGTCTATTTTTTTTAAGGCCATTGTGTTTAGTCAAGTAATTTGTTCTCCTATTTTTTATAGTAAAAAGGCGTTTTTCTTTAGTAATTTCGAGCTAAGGGTATAGTCAAAAAAAAAAAGTCGCTAAAGCCAAGGATTTTAAGCTACTAAAACCCCACAGAGTAAAATTATACCACAAAAATCGGCCTGGCCGGCTAAAGGATGATTGACCCAGAGACAAACGGTCCTGGGAGCCTACGGGTTAAACAGTTAAGTGTTGATTGTTAAAGATTTTTTTATATAGCCTTTGTAAAAAAACTAATAAAATCAAGTTTTTATAGTTTTCCAAAGCTTATAATCCGACAAGCTCTTTGAGCCCGCGGAATTCTGGCCAGAAAAACCCTTCCTGGGAGCGAGGCCCAGCCGGGAGTCTTCATGGCTTGAGCGGCCGGGGCCAGGCGCGACTAATGGAGGGTTTTGGAGCCGGGCCGCAACATGGCCAGAAACTGGTTATAGGCTTCCTCATTCTTGAACTTCGCCTTCAGTTCCCCAATTGTCCGCTCCAGCTCCCGCAGAGTGGCCTCATACAGTTGCTGCGCCTCTTGGCGGCCCAACCTGCGCTCGCCATTGTTGAAATCCCCAATCTTGAAATCCCCTGACTTCGGGGGTTTTTTAATCATATTTGGCCCTCTCTCAGACGGTAGGCTAGCTCGCCGCCTGATCAGACTTGTCTGTGACTTGAGCCAGCAACTGACCTTGGCCCAAGCGGATCCGCAAAGTGTCCCCCAAGGCCACCTGAGAGCTTGAGCGCGCGACCTGACCCTGGGCGGTGGTGACTAGGGCGTATCCTCGACTCAGGACCCCCAGGGGGGAAACCAGGCGCAGGCGGGAGGCTAAAGCGTCCAGCTCTAGGCGGTGGCCGCTCAGGCGCCGGGCCAGGGCCAAAGGCAGGGCTTTGGTCAGGCTCGTCAGCTCGGCTCGGTCGCGCTGGAGTCGCTGGGCCGGGGAGCGGAAGGCCAGCTCCCGGGTCAAGGCGTGGAGGTTTTGTCGCCAAAAGGTCAGAAAACGGCGGCCGGCCTTGGTCAGGCTCTCAATCAGGTTGTCGAGCCGCTGGCGCGAGAGAAAAACCCGGGTCTCGAAGCGGCTGAGACGGTTAAGCAAAGTTTTGAGCCGGTCCTGGCGTTGACCCAAGCTGGAGCGGGCCCCGGCCACCAGCCGGCGGCTCAGCTCGGTCACTTGCCGGGCCAGAGCCCGAGTGTCGGGAAAAGCCGCCTCAGCGGCGGCCGTGGGGGTGATGGCCCGGTCATCGGCGGCTAGCTCCACCAGGGAGAGATCCGTGGCGTGGCCGATGGCCGCCAGCACCGGGATCCGGGAGGCGGCCACGGCCCGCACCAGAACCTCCTCGTTAAAGGCCCACAAATCCTCCAGGCTGCCCCCGCCCCGGGTGATGACGATGAGGTCAAAGCCGCCCCACTGGCTCAAGTCGGCTATGGCCGCGGCCATTTCCTCGGCCGCCCCGGCTCCCTGCACCCGGACCGGGTAGAGACTGATGGCCGCTGAGGGACAGCGCTTGAGGGCGGCCCGGCAGAAGTCCAGTCGGGCCGCTCCGCCCAGGGCGCTCAAGAGGGCCACCCGGGTCGGCCAGAAAGGCCGGGGCCGGTGCCGCTCGGGGTTAAATAGCCCCTCAGCCGTGAGCCGGGCCAGCAGTTTTTCGTAAGCCAGGCGCAGGGCTCCCTCGCCCTGGGGTTCCAGGCGCTCGACCATCAGCTGATACTCGCCCCGGGGGGCGTAGATGGTCAAAGTCCCCTGGGCCAGGACCTTGAGGCCATTAGCCACCGGGCCGCCGACCCGAGACAGGCGACTTTTCCAGATTACGGCTTTCACCAGGGAGTGGGGGTCTTTGAGGCAAAAATAGGCGTGGCCAGAGGCGGGTAAGGCCAGGGAGGCGATCTCCCCCGAGACCCAGATGGAGCCCACCTGTTGGTCACAAAGGGCTTGGAGGCGACTATTGAGGCCGCTGGGAGTTAAAATTTCCCTTTGACGAAGGAGGTCAAGCGGTCTCGTTTGGGCCATAGGCGCTCCTGGGGCTGGCCCGGGGTTTTGCTTTTTGGCCAGGCCTGTTTTAAAGTTGAGAAAAGACCGCCTCACTCTGAGACTGACTTGGGCCAATCCCCGAGCCACGCGGCTCATTATCATTTGCCCTGATTATATCATTAAATTTTGAAAAGGTGAAATCGTGTTTAATAGCGCGGGTTTTAGGCGAATAACTTTTAGTTTGGCGGGAATAGGGTTATTGGCCCTGGTAGCCTGGGGGGTTTGGGCCAATTTCAGCTGGGCCCAGACCCAACCCCCGGCTCAACGGAACGCCATTGGGGTGGCGGGCCAGAAATCTTACGGGGACGCCCTGGTGGACGCCAGCATCGGGGAAGCGAGCAATTTTATTCCCGCCCTGGCCAGCGACACGGCCTCCACGGCGGTGACCAGCCAGGTCTACCGGGGTCTGGTCCGCTATGACCGGGACCTGCGGCTGATCCCGGATCTGGCCGAGTCTTTCGAGGTCGCCGAGGATCAGCTGACCATCACTTTCAAGCTCCGGCCCAATCTCACCTGGGAGGATGGCCAGCCTCTGACCGCCCAGGATTGCGTTTTCACCTGGCGCCTCATGAGCGACCCTCTGACCGCGACCCCCTATGGCGAGCCCTTCACCCAGATCGAGACCGCCCAGGCTCTGGATGACCTGACCTTTATTGTAACCTACAAGCGCCCCCTGGCCCGGGCTCTGGGCATCTGGGGCTTTGGGATCATGCCCCGGCATCTTCTGGAGGGCCAGGACTTGTCCGCCTCCCCCCTGGCCCGGCGCCCGGTGGGCTCCGGGCCCTTTCGCCTGGAGAGCTGGGAGGTTGGCCAGCGGATAATCATGGCGGCCAGCGACAATTTTTACCTGGGCCGGCCCTTTCTGGACGGCCTCATCACCCGGGTGATCCCGGACATGGCCACCCAGATGATGGAGCTCAAAACCGGGACCCTGGACAACATGAAGCTGACCCCGGACCAGTGGGAGGAGGCCCAGGCCGATCCGCGGCTGAGCGAGACCTACAACTTCTTTAAATACCCGGATTTCGCCTACACCTATTTGGGCTTTAACCTCCAGGATCCCCGCCTGGCCGACGTCCGGGTGCGCCAGGCCATCGCCTACGCCCTGGATAAAACGGAGATCATCGAGGGGGTGATTCTCGGCCTGGGCCAGCCAGCCAATGGCCCTTTCAAGCCTGGGACCTGGGCCCATAACCCCAAGGTCAGCCCTTATCCCTATGATCCCAAACGGGCGGCGGCTCTCCTGGCTGAGGCTGGCTGGACTGACACGGACCGCGATGGGTACGTGGATAAGGGCGGCCAGCGGTTTGTTCTGACCATCATGACCAATCAGGGCAACAAAGTCCGCGAGCAGACGGGGCTGGTCATTCAGTCGCGTTTGAAGGAAGTGGGCATTGAGGTCAAACTCCGGATCATCGAGTGGGCGGCCTTTTTGAAGGAATACATTGACAAAAAGGCCTTTGAGGCCATCATCATGGGCTGGACCATTCCCCTGGACCCGGATCTGTTTGACGTCTGGCACTCCTCGAAAACCAAGCCCGGGGAGCTCAACTTCATCTCTTACCGCAACCCGGAGGTTGACCGGCTCATTGATGAGGGCCGCTTCACCCTAGACCAGGCCAAGCGCAAACAGGCCTATGACCGGATTCAGGAGATTTTTTACCAGGATGTCCCGTACGTCTTTTTGTACGTTCCCGAGAGCCTGGTGGCTATCCACAAGCGTTTTGTCGGCCCCGAGGTGACCGCCCTGGGCCTGGGCGACAATCTGCCCCAATGGTATGTGCCCCAGGATCGTCAGGTTTATCAGTTAAAGGCCTTGCTTTCGCCCCAGTGAGCGGGCCGGGCGCCCTAAAAAAAAAACGCGCCTGGGAGGCTCCAGGCGCGTTTTTTGGGGAAATATTTTTGGGTGGGGCTTACGACTCCGAGCGCAGGCGAGCCCGCTGCTCCTCCAACATATAATAGTTGATGGCCTTTTGCAGAGCGCGGGTGGCGTTGAGGTCGAGCTCGTGAAATTTCAGGCCCAGTTTGGCCATTTTGTCGCCTGGGGTGTAGTTAATCCGAACCACCTCGGCCTCGCCGTTGATGGTGGTCTGGCCGCCAGCGGTCTGGAAGTTGGGGAAGAAGAGGGTAAACCACAGGTGCATGCCCAAGGTGGCCTGGGGGGGGGCTGGCACCCCGATGAGCACGCCCCCGGCCGAGAAGTCAAACAGAACCACCCGACCGAAGGAGGGATGGGTCTGGATGCTGATGTGGTCGTTGGAGACAATGGTCAGCCGGTAGTCCATCCGGGCGTTGGTTTCGTTGATTTCCCCCGGCTTGGGGGCGCTGAGGTAAATGGCCTGGACCGTTTCGCGCTCGTTGAACTTGTAATCGGAAATGCCGACGATCTTCCCACTCCAGCCCCAGCGCATGACCTCGCCACTGACCGGCTCTCGACCCACAAAAGTAACCTCCACCTCTCGCCCCACCATGGCCCGGGTCATGAGCGGATCGGTCTGGGAGAGGATGAGGTGTTTTTCGGTGATCTCATACACCGTCCCATTGCGAACGTCAATTCGGTCATTGATCAGATCCACGTCCAGGATCAGATCAATGCGGGTGCTGGGTTTGAGCAGGCGATCAATAGACCACTGGGTCTTTTTAACATCAGCCATGAGGGCCGCCTCTTGGTAGCGAATTTTGGGCTGGGCGATTATAGCCAGGCCTGACCGGCGAGGGCCAGGCCGCTAGCGGTCAATGGTTTTTTTGGCTCAAGTCGGAGGGCTTAAGACTATGGATCAAATAATTTGAGTCCAGTCTTTCAGTCCAATAAAGTAGACTCAAAAACCAAAGTTTATTTATTATAGACAAAGAAAAACTCTGAATCAAGCGTTCAGGCCAGAAATGGGCCGACTCTAAAGCCGGGCGCCGCGAGAGCCCTGGTGGGCCAGGCTGGTTTACTTGACTTTCATTAGGTATTTATTTATATTAAATTAAATATTGAAATAGTTACTGTCCTCAAGACGGAAATTATTTCAGGCCCAAGTTAATGACCCAAGGACGCAGGTTTGGCCCCGCCCCATCGCCTCAGAATTTCCTCACCCCCGTCAGTCTCAGCCGCGGCTCAAGACGAGGCGGCTCAAGACGAGATGGAGAATGTGAATATGTGTTATCTTGCCAAGCGGGAGAGCCCGGGTTGGCTCGCCTGGGGGGCGTATTTTTTTTTTGACTGTCGCCACTTTAACATATTTCCCCGGTATCGGCAAAAAGCCCGCCTCGTCGTTCCGTCTCGGGGAGGCGAGGGCGACGAGGGTGGGTTTTGGGGTATTCTGGCGGGTCTGACCGCCTGAATTTTTCTGTTTAATCTCTATTCAATGAGTATTATGAGGATATAGTTAAAAAATGGCTAGTTTTATTAAACCTACTTTCTTATTCGTGGTGTTATTTATGACGACTCAGTTGGCGGCGCCTTCCTCAAGCTGGGGGGGCGCCGATGAAAGTTATGTCCTGGCCAATGGCCTCAAGGTCATCCTGGCCCCGCAACCCGGTAACCCCGTGGTGGCCGCTCGAGTGGTCATCAAGGCGGGTTCGGCGCAGGAGAGCGGGCCCAAAGAGTATGGCCTGGCCCATCTGATGGAGCATATGGCCTTCAAGGGCACGGCCAAGCGCAAGGTCGGCGAGGTCTCCAGCCTGGTGGAAAACCGGGGGGGCAGTCTCAACGCCTACACCTTTTACGACGAGACCTGCTACTTTCTGAGCCTGCCGGCTGAGGAGACCGAGCTGGCCCTGGATATTCTGGCCGACATAGTTTTCGCTCCCACCTACGACCCCAAGGAGTACCGCCTGGAAAAAGAGGTGGTCGTCGAGGAGATCAACCGGGCCAAGGATAACCCGGAGCGGGTTCTGGCCGAGGAGTTCATGAGCCGGGTTTTTAAAGGCCATCCCTATGGGCACCTGGTTCTGGGCTCGGTCGACTCCGTGCGGGGAGCCAGCCGGGAGACGGCCTTGGCCTTCCATCGCCGTCATTACCGCCCTGATAACGCCTTTCTGGTGGTCTCCGGCGGCCTGGACCCCCAAAAGACCCGGGAGCTGGTGGCCAAGTATTTTGGCCCGCTCCAAAACCCCAAAAGCCGGCCCCCGGCCCCGCCAGCGCTGGACAAGCGCGTCGCCCAGGGCCCGGACTACCACGTCATCGTCAGCGATCACGCCACTGTCCCCAAAGTCCTGCTCGGTTTTCGGGCCCCCAGCTCCATGGACAACCGGGCCAGTCAGCTGGAGCTGATCTCGGCCATCTTGTCCCAGGGGCGGGCCAGTCGCCTGCACGCCCAGGTGAAGACCGCCCAGGGCCTGGTCTCGGACATTGATTCCTCGGCCATGGCTCTGGCTCTGGGGGGAACCTTCTATATCGGGCTGGAGACGGAGCCGGAGAAGATTGAGCCGGCGGTGGAGGCGGTGCTGGCCGAGCTGGCCGGGCTGGCTTTAAACCCGCCCACGGAGGCGGAATTGGCCCGGGCCCGGGCTTTGACCAGCAAATCCTTCCTTTTGGGCCAGGAAAGCGCCGAGGGCCAGAACGGCCTTATCGCCTCATTTGAGCTCCAGAACGGTGATTACCGCCTGAAGGACGCCTACTTGTCGCGCTGGTCGCGGTTGACGAGCGCGGATCTGGTGAGCTTGGCCCGGGAGGTTTTCACCCCGGCCAACTTGTTCGTGGCCATGACTCTCCCGGCCGGCGCCACCCCCCCCAATCAAGAGCGCCTGACCAGGATTCTGGGGGGCTGGCGGCTGGCTGAGCTGGGCGCCCCGCCCCGGGCTGAGGACCAGTACGACTCCCATAAATTGCCCAATGGGGTGGAGGTCCTGCTGTTAAAGGACGCCTCGCTGCCCCGGGTTACGGTCAAGGCGGTGGTTAAAGGTGGCCTTTTGGGGGAGAAGCCGGGCGAGGAGGGCTTATCGCACGTTTTCGCCGAGGTTTGGCCCAAGGGCAGTCAGCGGCTGGCCCCACCGGAGATGGCTCTGGCCGTGGAAAGCCTGGGGGCCAGCGTGGATGGCTCCTCGGCTCGCAACTCCCTGGGGTTGACCGGCTCATTTCTTTCGGCCAACTGGCGCCAGGGGCTGGATCTGCTGCTGGAGGTCCTGCTGGAGCCAGCCCTGACCCCGGAGAGCCTGGAGGAGGTTCGCGAGGAGGTTCTGGCGGATCTGAAGGCTCAGGACGAGCAGTTAGCCGAGCGGGCCTTCCGGCTGCTCCGGGAGGGCCTCTTCGGCCAGCATCCCTACCACCGCCAGTCCCTGGGCCGACCGGAGACGGTGGCCAGTTTCACCATTGAGGATTTAAGGCGTTTTTACCAGGCCCTGATCCGGCCCGAGCGCCTGTTGGTGGCCGTGGCCGGGGATATTGACCCCCAAGAGACTCTGGCTTGGTTGAACGAGCGTCTGGGCTCTTGGCGGGCGTTGGGCGAGGGGCGGGACACGCCCACCCCCGAGCCGCCTCAACCGCTGACCAAGGCCGAGTTTGGCCTGGATAAGCTCGACCGGGCCCAGAACCACCTGGCCATCGGCTTTCTGGCCCCGGGCCAGGACGAGCCAGACCAGGCGGCCTTGGAGGTTTTAAGCTCCCATCTCTCTGGCATGGGCGGGCTTCTCTTCTCCACCCTGCGCGATCAACAAAGCCTGGCCTACGTGGTCACCTCGGGCTATAACCCGGGGCTCAAGACCGGGGTTTTTTATTTCTACATCGCCACCGACCCCCAGAAGACCAGCCAGGCCCTCAACGGCATGCTGGACATCATTGAGCGGGTCAAAAAGGAGCCCTTCACTGACGAGCAGGTGGCCGGGGCCAAACGCTATCTGATTGGGCTCCGGAAAATCAGTTTCCAGACCCTGGCCCGGCGGCTGGACGAGGCGGTCTTCAATCAGATTCTGGGCCTGGGCCTGGACTATGACCAGCGGTACCTCAAGGCCATTGAGGCGGTGACCGCCGCTGATATCCAAAGGGTGGCCCAGAAGTACCTGAACGTCAACGAGGGCTTCTTCGCGGCGGCCGGGCAGGGGGAATCGGTGGAAAAAGCCTGGGCCGAGGTGGCCAAAAGGGCCGGGTCTTAGCGGTTTTTTCGCGGTTTGGCCGGGGAGCCAAAAACTCTCCGGCCAATAGGTAAATTTTTCTCTTTATTGGGGCCTATTTGAAAAAACCCTGGCCAATTATCCGAAACCCGGAGGTTATGGCTCAAAAAGGCGATAATCTTTAAAAACTGGCCCCAAAAGATCAATTGTGATACAATATTCCTGATCGGGCGCGGTCGCCTGAGCGGGGGGCCAGGGCTTTTTTTATCTAAAAAAAATTAAATGATTTCCATAGGTTAATTATTCCTTAGCCGGCTCAGGCGACCAACTTCAGCTTGGCCGGGAGCAAAAGGATAGATTAATTCCAAATTAGCTCAAAATTGGGCACATAAATTGCTTAAGATTTTCAGGTAACCGTTCACCTCCCGAAAGGGGGTGGGAAGGGCGAGAGCTCCCAGGTTACCAGGGTCAGGCTCTGGCTCTTACGGTTCAGAGCTGACGTTGAGGAAAATCGCTAAAGACCAAAGTCAGAGCGCTTCACCAGTTCTGACCTCAGGAAGACTCATCAGCGGACAGGCCGGAACAGGCGCGAAACGGCGGGAGTCATGGCCGAGACTCAAGATTCCCGGGGAGACGCTCATTTAATGATGACCCAGCCGGCGTAGAGGCTGGCCCAGGCCCGCGTGGGCGTTTATGGGAGCTTATTGGAAAAGGTTTCGGGGTTGACAAAAACATAGTTGACTAAAACATAGTTGACAAAACCTGGTTGACAAAAATATTGTTGACCCAAACAAAAACCCTTTAACCCCGCCCGCTCCCAAGTGGGCCAGTCAACCGAGGGAACGGAAACTGGCCAGGATTCAGCCGATGGTTGCGTTCCCGATTATCCGGTTGGCCCGCCAGGTCGCGGACAGCCTCGCGCCCCCATTTAGTTTGCCGGCGCCTCGAGGAGCCCAACAACCGGGCTCTCTGGAGGGTTCCCGAGAGTTAAGAAGAGCGGGCGGAAAGTCTACCGGCCGGGTGATTTGGCCGCGGCCAGGCTGCCTGGCGGTAAGGGTCAGGGTATCTCAAGGGCCGGGTAGAGGTTAAAAGATTTGGAAGTTTTGAGTTTAAAACTAATTATCTGAGGATAATGGTTAATAATGAAAAATAGAGGTAAATTGGAAATATGTCAGATTACTCCAACGAAATGATAGCTAGGCGCGCGCCATTTCGAAAACAGTTAGAGTTCATTAATAAGGCTGATTCCATTTTCCAGCCACCCGTGAACGGTTTCATTTTCAGGGGAATTATTCCAGCCGGAATAACCGGTTTTTTTCGCTAATAGTTACAAGGTGAGCCCCCATGGATGTCGCGACCGTAATTGGTATCTTGTCATCAGTCGGCCTTCTGGTCATCTCCATAAATATGGGGGTGGGGGTCGGGGCTTTTGTGGATCTGCCCTCCCTGTTGATCGTGGTCGGAGGCACGGCCTGCGCCACCATGATCAACTACCCTTTGCGCGATTGTCTGAACACCTTATCAATTTTGAAAAACGCCTTTGTGACCAGGACCGTTACCATGGCCGACCTCATCACCGGTTTTATCGCTTTTTCGGCCAAGGCCCGCAAGGAGGGGCTGCTGTCGCTGGAAAACGACATCGCTGAGGTCTCGGACGAGTTTTTGCAAAAGGGGTTGCAGCTGACCGTGGACGGCTTGGAGCCCCAGGCCATTGTGGATATCCTGGAGACGGAGATCGCCTTTCAGGAGTCGCGCCATCGCCTGGGGGCGGATATCTTTCAAGCCATGGGCGGCTTCGCCCCGGCTTTTGGCATGCTGGGCACCCTGATTGGCCTGATCTCCATGTTGCAACAGATGGATAACCCCTCGGCCATCGGGCCGGCCATGAGCGTGGCCTTGGTTACGACTTTTTACGGGGCCATTCTGGCCAATGTGGTCTTTGTGCCCATTTCCGGGAAACTGCGGGCTCGCTCCCGCGCCGAGACTCTGGTCAAGGAGTTGATTGTGCAGGGCATTCTGGCTTTGTGTCGGGGCGATAACCCTCGCATCATCGAGCAGAAATTGCACGCGTTCATTCCGCCGGCCGCTCGCATCTCGGCCTTCAGGTGAGCCATGAGAAAGCCATCTCCGCCCGAGGAGAAATCAGCGGACTCGACCATGGTTTTGTTCACCTCAATTTCCCTGATTCTCCTGACCTTTTTCATCATGATGGTCACCAAGGCCAATTTTGACGAGACCAGGTACGGCAAAGTGGTCCGCTCGGTCAGCGAGACCTTTGGGTTCATGACTGGCGGTTACACCCCCAGTGGGGCCGAGACGGGGCTGCCCCTGCGTCAGGCTGACCTCGGGGAGAAAGCCAGCGCCCAGGAGGTCGAGATGGCCCAGATTCGGGCTCTCCTGGCCCCGAGCCTTTTGGACGAGCGAGCCCGGATCATTGGCAACAAAGGCCAGCGCATCGTTATCCTGTCCTCTGGGCTGCTCTTTCTGGGGGACTCGGTCGAGCTCTCCCCCGAGGCTGAGGAGACGCTGCGAGCCTTCGCCCGGATCACCCGGGCCTCCCAGATTCCGGTCAGCGTCGAGGGCCACACCGATAACCTGCCCCCCCGGACCGAGGGGGTGGGCGACAACTGGGATATCTCCGTGGAGCGAGCCCTGGCGGTGGTGCGTTTTCTGGCCAGCGAGGGGGTCTCGCTGACCCTGCTGTCGGCCTATGGCTATGGTGGGCAGAAACCCATGGTGGCCAACAACTCCCCGGCCAACCGGGCTCGCAACAATCGGGTGGAGTTGGTTCTGGATTTTCAGGCCGCCCACGGGGGAGCCTTGCGGGGCCTGGCGGGTGAGGAATCGTCGTTTGATTTTGGCGGCTTCGAGTTCGCCCTGCCTCGTCGGCCCAGCCAGCGGGAAGAGGAGGTTTACTGATGTCCAGCCTCAGAAGGCCGCCTGACCCGGCGAATTTGAGCCAGGACTCCCCGGGCTGGCTTTTGACCTTTTCGGACATGGTCACGCTTTTGTTGACCTTTTTTGTCCTGATCATCTCCATCACCACCACCGACCCTAAGAGCCTGGCGGTGGAGGGGGACTCTCAGTTTTTAAGTGGCGGGATCCAGCCCGACTCGGTCGGGCCCGGGACTCTGGGGTTCGCCAACCCCGCCCTGGTGGCCCCGGTGGTTGAGTTCCTGGAAAATTTACAAAATCTGCCGCCGGACCTCATGCTGGACCAGCGCGAGATCAAGGCGGCCATCTTTCAGTTGAGCCCTGAGTCGGTCCCGGACTATCAGGAGTTGGAGCGAGAGGTGACCGACTCGGTCTCCATCTTCCGCGACGAGCGGGGCCTGGTTGTGCGCTGGGACAAAGCCGTCCTCTTTCCCGAGGGCTCAGCTGTGTTGCGACCGGAAATCCTGCCGTTACTGCGGCGGATGGCGGAGTTGTTGAGCCAGTTGACTCTGTTGGTCAGCCTGGACTGTCACACCAATCCTTTTTCCGAGCTGGAGGGGGGAACCTCGACCGCGGCGTATCTATTGTCCGCCAAGCGAGCTCGGGTGGTTCTGGACTATTTCAGCGCCCTTGGCCTGGCTGAGGGCCGCTTTCGGTTGGGAGCCTTTGGCGGGGGGCGGCCCGTGACCACGGATCCCCTGGAGGGGGCCCGCAACAGTCGCCTGGAGATCGTGCTTTACCGGCCAGCTAAAAGCTCCTGGAAAGGATAGCGAGATGTCAGAGAAAAAAGCCCAAGAGGGTAAGAAATCAGAGGCCCCAAAAGGCGGGGAGTTGGAGAAGGGGGAAATCGCCGCCAAGGCGCTGGCGGCCCCGGTCCCGGTTCCCAAGGGTGGCCTCCTGAAAATTATCATCATCGCCGTGGCCGCCATGCTCGTGGGCGGGGTGGGGGCGGCGGTGGTCTTGAAAACCGTTCTGGCCCCGGCCAAGGTGGAGGTCCCCGAGACCGCCGAGCCCGCCGCGGGGCCACCAGCCCACGCCCAGGCCGAGGAGGAGCCCATCGTGCCCCCGACCAAGGGCGGCTCCGAGGTCAGCCATGGCTCGAGCTCGGGGGGCGAGAAAGCCGCTGGGGCCGGGGCCGAAACCGCCCCGGCGGAGACCGGGCCCATCACCGTGGAGCTCAAGCCCTTCACCACTAATCTTAACGAGCCCTCAGGCCGGCGTTTTCTGAAGGTGGCCATCGGCCTTGAGGTTGACAACCAGGAGGCGGCTGATGAGCTTAACAAAAAGATGTCCGACATTCAGGACAGCATTCTGATTCTCTTGTCCAGCCAATCCATTGAGGATATAGCCAACGTTGACGGCAAGGAGCGACTCCGCGGCCAGATCCTGAACCGCGTCAACAGCTATATGGCCAAAAACAAGGTGAAGAAGGTCAAGTACTCGGATTTTGTCATCCAGTAACCGCCGGCGAGCCGAGGCTAACTTATGGCCAAAATACTGACCCAGGAAGAGGTTGACGCCCTGTTGAAAGGCATGGGGGGCGGGGAGGTGGAAACCGAAACCGACAACAACGCCGATCAATCCGGGATAACCCGCTACGACCTGACCAACCAGGACCGGATCATCCGTGGCCGCATGCCGACCCTGGAGATCATTAATGACCGTTTCGCCCGTTTTTTCCGGCAAACCATGTCGACCGCTCTCCGAAAAGTCATTGACATTTCGGCCTTTTCCATCAACATGGTGAAATTCGGGGAGTTCATGCGGGGCCTGCCGGTGCCGACCAGTTTGCACATCTTCAAGGCCGAGCCTCTTCGCGGCCACGCCATCATGGTCATTGAGACGAAGCTGGTCTTTAACCTGGTCGATAGTTTCTTTGGCGGTCGGGGCCGGGGTTACATCAAGGTGGAGGGGCGCGATTTCACCCCCATTGAGTCCCGTCTGGTGACCAAGGTCATCAAGATGGCCCTGGAGGATCTGGAAAAGGCCTGGAATCCGGTGCATCCCCTGAACCTCTCCTATGTTCGGGGCGAGACGAATCCCCAGTTCGCCTCCGTGGTGGCCCCCACTGAGGTGGTTCTGGTGGTCAAGTTCGAGGTGGAGCTGGAGCAGACGGTGGGCACATTGATTATCTGCCTGCCGTACGCCACCATTGAGCCCATCCGCTCCAAACTCTACGCCGGCTTTCAGAGCGATCAGCTGGAGGTGGACACGGCCTGGATTTCCCGTTTCATTGAGCGCGTCCGGGAGGCGGAGGTTAACATGAACGTGGAGCTGGGCCGCACCACCATCACGGCCGAGGAGTTGATGAATCTGGCCATTGGGGACGTGATCATGCTCCGGCGCGACGTTCATGAGCCCTTGGAGGTCAAGGTCGAGGGGGTTCCCAAGTTCAAGGTTTTCATCGGCTCTTCCCGGGGCCAGAAGGCGGTCAAGATTCAAAGCGACATTCCTCCCCGCATCTGGGAGGATTAACTGTTTAATTGGCTGGTATTTGCCAGGAGTGAGCTATGGCTGAAGACAAACCCAATCTGACTCAAAGCGATCTGGACCGTCTGATGTCCGACGACCCGGGCCTGGCCCAGGACTGGGGCGATCCGGGGCCCACGTCCATGCCAGCCGGCGAGGCCGGATTGGGGGACAGCCCCTTCGGGCCGCCCCCGCCAACGGTGGAGGGGGCGGCCCGTCCCCTGGATTTCATTCTGGACATCCCTTTGGAGATCTCCGTGGAGCTGGGCCGCACGCGCATGATTATCAACGATCTTCTGCAATTGGGCCAGGGCTCGGTCATTGAGCTCAGCAAGCTCGCCGGGGAGCCGCTGGAAATTTTTGTCAACGGCAAATTGGTGGCCCGGGGCGAGGTGGTGGTGGTCAACGACAAGTTTGGCGTCAGGGTTACGGACATCGTCAGCCCCATGGAGCGGGTCAAAAGCCTGAACTAGCCACCGCAAGGGTGGCGACCCAGGAGGGGTTATGCGCGCTGTTTTGTTAGGGGCCTTGTTGGCTCTGGCCGGGCTGGTTGGCCTGGCCTCGCCCGGCCTGGCCCAGTCCCGCCCGGTTGAGGGCCAAGTCGAGGGGATGGTCGCTGAGGATCTGGCCCCGCCGAGCCCTCCACCCATTCCCATCCCCCCTGTCGCCTCGGGTGGCTTTCCCAGCCCACCGCTGGCTGGCTCCCCAGTTGGGGGCGAGTCGGTTGAGGGGACTCAGCCCGGGAGCGCCCCGGTCATCGCCACTCCGGTCGCGGGGCCAGTCAGCTCCCCCAGCCCTTCCCCGGTCAAGACCCCGGCCAACCCGCCCAGTCCAGCCCCCATTATGGGGTCCGCTCCTTTAGGCTCAACTCCCATCGGCTCAGCTCCCCTGGGCTCGGCCCTCACCGCGGCCCCGTCCGCCACTCCAGCAGTCCCCGGTCGCCCGGTTCCGGCCGACGCCTCGATCTTCCCCGGCGTCTCCAGCTGGGGCGTTAATCTCATCGGGGCCTTAGGGGCTTTTATTCTGGTGCTGGGCCTTTTGCTTCTATTTTTAAGGCTCATCGGTCGTCTGGGCCAGGGCCGGAATTTGAAAGGGGGCCGGACCTTTGTCCTCCGCGGGACCATGGCTCTGGACTCCCGGCGGTATCTGGCGGCTGTGGAAATTGACGGTCAGCTTCTGGTGGTGGGAGTGACCCCGGAACGCCTGACCGCCCTGGGCCAATGGCCTTTGGCCGTGGAGGATGAGCCTTTTCGGGATCTCCCGCCTGAGCCAAGCCGGGTCGCGGATTTGAGCTCGAAAGGACTGGACAAGAAATTCTGGCTGAAGACTCAGGCGGAAAAAAAACTTCAGACCCAACCTGAGGCGGGCCTGACCCAGCCGACCTCCAGCCAGTCGGCCCCGACCCAGCCAGCCCCAACCCCGCCGCCCCGGCCAGTCGCCCCGGCGACGGTCGAGGCTCTGGTCTCTCTAGAGCCGGCGGGGGGCGACTCAGTCGATTCAATGGTCATTTTGGACCCGCCGGAAAAGCCCAGCCCGAAATTCTCGGTCCCCACGGTGGCTCCTGATTTAGGCAAGGCCTTGGAGCCGAGCCTCCAGGAGACCATTGAGCTCGAGCCTTTGAGCCTGCGCTTAGAGACCGAGGAGCCCCCGGGAGAGCGGGTCTTTGACGAGGAAACTGAGTCGTTGGGGTTGGGCCTGAGCCTGGATGAGGAGCCTTTCCTGGGCCCGGAGACCAACGATGATTTCCTGGGTTTGGGTGAGATAGACGATCCCCCGGGCCGCCGGGGCTAAGATTTTGAGGTCCCTGGGGAAAATGAGATTTTTTTTTCATAGGCCAATCCCGCCCAGGCTTTGGCTGGGTAGGCTGTCTCTGGTCATATTCGCTCTGGCCATATTCCTGATGGGGGGGTTGGGCTCCGAGGCCCAGGCCCAGACCGGGGGGACCGGGAACATGGTCCCTATCCCCACCATTAATCTGAGCCTGGAGCAGGCCGACGACCCCGATCGCTTGGCTACGGTCATCAACGTTCTTTTTCTTTTAACCGTGTTGGCCCTGGCTCCCTCCATTCTGGTCATGATGACCTCGTTTGTCCGGATCGTGGTGGTCTTCGGGTTTCTGCGCCAGGCCATGGGCACCCAGCAAACCCCGCCGAATCAGATTATCATCAGCCTGGCCCTTTTTCTGACCTTTTACCTGATGATGCCGGTCTGGCGGGATATTGAGGCCCGGGCCTTCAAACCCTTCATGAGCAATGAGATTACCCAGACCGAGGCCATCCGCCGAGCCCTGGAGCCGGTGCGGGAGTTCATGTTTTTGCAGACCCGGGAAAAGGACCTGGCTCTCTTCATGCGGATAGCCGGGGAAGCCAAGCCCCTGAATAAAGCCGAGGTTCCAACCATGAGCCTGATTCCGGCTTTCATCATCTCGGAGTTGAAGACGGCTTTCACCATCGGCTTTCTGTTGTACATGCCCTTTTTGGTCATCGACATGGTGGTGGCCTCGGTTCTTTTGTCCATGGGCATGATGATGCTGCCCCCGGTGATGATTTCGCTACCGTTTAAACTCATGCTCTTTGTGCTCGTGGACGGCTGGAATCTGTTGGTCGGCTCCATTGTCCGCAGCTTCGGGCCTATCCCCGGGGTCCCCGGCTAGGTTCGGCTCCCGTCATTAGCCTCGGCCAAGAATGACCCCCGGGTAAAAGGAGTAGGGATTTGACCATTGATTTTGTCATCGATTTCGGCCGTCGGGTCATGGAGCAGATCATGCTCCTGTCTCTGCCGATGCTGTTGGTGGGGCTGGTCATCGGCCTTCTGGTCAGCGTTTTTCAGGCCACCACCCAGATCCAGGAGATGACTCTGCAGTTCATCCCCAAGATCGTCTGCATCTCCTTGGTCCTGGTCATCGCTGGCCCCTGGTTGCTGGAAAAGCTCATTGATTACACGCGCGACATTCTTCTCCATTTTCCGGACTGGATCCGGGCCGCCGAGGGCTTGGTCACCCCCGGCCTTCTGCCCAGCGGTTTGTGAGCCCCGCATGGGCGCCCCGATCATCAACGCCAATGAGTTTGTCGCCTTTGTCCTGGTTCTGATCCGGCTCTCGACGGTGGTGGCTCTGGCCCCTATCCTCGGTAGCCCCAATGTCCTGACGGAGGCTAAGGCGGCCCTGGCTCTGACGCTGACCCTGGTTCTGGCCCCGGTGGTGACTTACGAGGCCAGCCTCATGCCCATGAGCGTTTTTGGTTTGGCCTTTCTGGCCCTGGGCGAGCTCATCATCGGGCTGGTCCTGGCCACCCTGGTCCGGCTGGTTCTGGAGACGGCTAACCTGGCTGGCGAGTATCTGAGCTTTCAGATGAGCCTAACCATGGTCAACCTCATGGATCCTCAGAGCGGGACCCAGGTTCCCATTGTCTCGCGCCTGGTGTACATAATCTTTGTTTTGCTCTTTCTGTTCGCCAACGGCCATTACCTGGTCCTCAAAGCCCTGGCCGACAGCTTCAAGGTCGCCCCGGTGGGCCTGATTAATTTTGACCGGCCCCAGCTTTTTACCGAACTCATGCTGGCCACGGGCCGCATGTACATTTTGGCCGTCAAGATCGCCGCCCCGGTGGTGGGGCTTTTGTTCTGCGTCAAGATCTCCTTTGGCATAGTGGCCAAAGCTGTCCCTCAGATGCAGGTGCTGTTTGTGGGCATGCCGTTGTACATTCTGGCCGGTTTGGTGGTGGTCGGCTTTTCCATGGATTTCTGGCCCCGGCTCATCGGCCAGGGCCTTTTTGAGGCTCAACAGGCCCTGGCCCGGGCTCTGGGGCTTTTGGCTCCCGAGTCCCCAGGCGTCAGCCCGTGAGCGTCGTCCTGAGCGCGTAGTCTTGTGAGAGTAGTCCCATGAGCGAGGAATCTGGCGAAAAAACTGAAGAGGCCTCAGGGCACAAGCTGAGTCAGGCCCGGGAGAAAGGCCAGGTGCCCAAAAGCCAGGAAATCTCGGCCGCCGTGGTTCTCCTGGCCGGGGGTTTTCTTCTGCTGCTCCTGGCCCCGGTTGGTTGGGACCGGGTCGTTGGGATCTACCGGCACATCTATACCCTGGCCGCCTCGTCCTCGGGCCAGGAGTTGGATTTTTTGGCCTTGATTCGCCTAGCTTTAAAGGAAAGCCTTATCCTGATCTTGCCTTTGGCTTTGGCGGTTCTGGTGGCCAGCGTTTCCATCAATATCTATCAGTTGGGCGGCTTCATGATGGTGGCCTCGGCCCTGGTCCCCAAGCTGGATAAGCTTAACTTCATCGCCGGCTTTGGCCGGATGTTCAAGCTTCGGACCCTGGTGGACTGCGTCAAGAGCGTTTTCAAGATGACCGTCATCTTTCTGATGGGTTATCTGGTCATCCGCGACCATCTGGAGGATTTTGTCCTCATGGTCGACATGAGCGCCCTGGCTATCAGTCATCTGGTTCTGGCCATCTCGGTGGAGATTTTTTTTAAAACGTGTCTATTGCTGCTGATCCTGGCCATCCTGGACTACGCCTATCAGCGCTGGCAGTTCATGCAGGACATGAAAATGACCAAGCAGGAGGTGAAGGACGAGTACAAGCAGATTGAGGGCGATCCCATCATCAAGAGCCGGATCCGGCAGGCCCAGAAGGAGGCCAGCAAAAAAAGGCAGCTCAACCAGGTTCCCGACGCTGACGTGGTCGTGACCAACCCGACCCATTACGCCGTGGCCCTTTTGTACGACCAGTCCCAGGCTCCGGCTCCGGTGGTGGTGGCCAAGGGTCAGGATTTCATGGCCCAGCGCATCAAGGACATCGCCCGGGAGGCCAAGGTGCCCATTGTGGAGAACCGCCCCCTGGCTCAGGCCCTCTATCGGGCCGTGGAGGTGGGTCAGGTCATTCCGGCGGAGTTTTACAAGGCCGTGGCTGATGTCTTAAGCTATATTTATCGGGTCAAGGGAAGGAAGAAACGTGGCTGAGGGTTTTTTGGCCCGCCTGGGCCAGCGCGTCTCGAACAAAGCCGCCGGGGACATCATCATGGGCCTGGGGGTGGTGGGGATCATTCTGGTCTTCCTCTTCCCCCTGCCGACTGGGGCGATGGATCTGCTTCTGACCTTCAACGTCACCATGTCGGTCATCGTCCTGTTGACCGCCCTTTATACCCTGAAACCCTTGGATTTTTCCGTTTTTCCGTCGCTGCTTTTAATTCTGACCCTTTTTCGCCTGGCCTTGAATATCGCCTCCACCCGGCTCATCCTCTTGAACGGTGACCAGGGCACTGACGCGGCCGGGGAAGTCATAGAGGCTTTCGGCAACTTTGTGGTCGGCGGCAATTATGTGGTCGGCATCATCATTTTCGTGATTCTGGTCATCATTAACTTCATGGTCATCACCAAGGGCTCGGGCCGTATCGCCGAGGTGGCCGCTCGCTTCACCCTGGACGCCATGCCCGGCAAACAGATGGCCATTGACGCGGATTTGGCCGCCGGGCTCATTCAGGAAGCCGAGGCCAAGGTTCGGCGCGAGGTCATCGCCCGGGAGGCGGATTTTTACGGGGCTATGGACGGCGCCTCCAAGTTTGTGCGGGGGGACGCCATCGCCGGCATCCTCATCACCTTGATCAATATCATCGGGGGCTTTATCATCGGGGTTTTGCAGCTGGGCATGGCCCCGGGGCTGGCGGCCACCACATTTACCATCATGACCGTGGGCGACGGCCTGGTCAGCCAGCTTCCCTCACTGATGGTGTCCACGGCCGCCGGCGTGATTGTCAGCCGGGCCGGCTCCGAGTCGACCATGAGCCGGGAGTTCGCCTCCCAGTTCACCTTAAGGCCCCAGGCTCTGGCTCTCTCCGGGGGGGTGGTCTTTTTTCTGGGGATGTTGCCGGGCCTGCCGACGGTGGCTTTCGGGCTCACGGGTCTGACGGTCCTGGCGTTGGCTTATGGCCTGCATCGCCGCAATCGCCTGGCGGAGGCCTTGGCGAGCGGTCGCGGGGGAAGCTCCGGGGCCGGGCCAGCCGCCGCGGGTGGCGGCCCGCCTCCCCCGGGGGGACCCGGCCCCCCGCCCGGGCCGGCCCCGGGCTCCCCGCCCATGGCCGCCGCCTCGGCCCCACCGGTGGAGAAGGTGGAAGCCCTTTTGCCTTTGGACGTTTTGGAGTTGGAGGTGGGCTATGGCCTCATTCCCCTGGTGGATGACGAGCAGGGCGGGGAGTTACTGGAGCGCATTCGCTCCATTCGCCGTCAGTTCGCCCTGGAGTCCGGCTTCATCGTCCCGCCGATGCACGTGCGCGATAACCTCCAGCTGCGGCCCGGGGAATACGCCATCCTCATCAAGGGCAATGAGGTGGCCCGGGCCGAGATGATGATCGGGCATCAGCTGGCCATGAATCCCGGGGACGCCCGCAAGAGCGTGACCGGCATCACCACCTATGAGCCGGCGTTTGGTCTGCCGGCCCTGTGGATTCCTGACGAGCGCAAGGATGAGGCCCAGCACTCGGGCTGGACCGTGGTGGACGTGGCCTCGGTCATGGCCACCCACCTGACGGAGGTGGTCCGCAAGCACGCCGACGAGCTTTTGAGCCGCCAGGATGTCCAGAAACTTCTGGACGGGGTGGCCCAGTCCAACGACAAGGTGGTTGAGGAGCTGGTGCCCACTCTCCTGACTCTGGGCCAGATCCAGAAGGTGTTACAGAATTTGTTGCGGGAGCGCGTCTCCATCCGGGACATGCCCTCGATCCTGGAGGATCTGGCTGACCACGGGGCTCTGACCCGGGACACGGACCTTTTGACGGAGTTTGTCCGGCAGCGCCTGGCCCGGAGCATTATCCGCAATTATGTCACCGCCACCGGGGAGCTCCCGATTCTGACCATTGGCCAGGATATCGAGGAGGCCTTGTCGCGGTCCATCAATGAGACGGAAAGGGGGGCGTATCTGTCCCTCGATCCCGACACCGGGCAGCGCATAGTCACCGCCCTTAATAACGCCTTGCCGCAGCTGACCAATCAGAATTTGCAGCCCGTGGTCCTGTGCTCGCCCATGATCCGGCGTTTTTTGCGAAAATTAACCGAGCGCTTCATTGACAACCTGGTCATTCTCAGTCACTCGGAATTGACCGGGACCACGCGCCTGAGGATTGTTGGCGAGGTCAATTTCAGTTATGCGGATTAAAAGGTTTTCGGCCAAAAAGTTGCCTCAGGTTATTGAGATGATCAAAGAGGAATTCGGCCTGGGGGCGGTCATCCTCTCGCAGCGGGAGAACCCGGAAACCGGCCTGGTGGAGGTGACGGCCGGCGTGCGGGAAGAGGATCTGCCGTTGGGGGCTGGAGGCGTGGAGCCCGGCTCGGAGCCGGTTCCGGCCGCCAAACCCGTCTCCCCGGGCACCCCGCCAGTTTCGGGGCTGCGGGCCTATCAGCGGGCTGTTTCCGCCGGTCGCGAGAAACCGGAGAAAACGGAGAGATCGGAGAAATCGGGCCAAAAAGCGGTGGGAACCCTTGGCCTGGAAGTCAAAGAAGAGCTTTTGGGGGCCATCAACTCCGGGGTCAGCCAGATTCGGGAACTCATTCTGGATCTGGCCCACCGCCAGAGCCTGGCGGAAAAATGGCGGGACCAGGGGGAGGTGGTGCGGTTGTATCGCCGTCTGCTGGCCACCTCTTTGGAGCCGGAGCTGGCCCGAGACCTGGTGGAGAAGGCGGCCGCGAGCCTAGCCGCCTGGGGTGGGGACCTTTTAGGGCAGCTCAGGCAGACGGTCCGGCCTCTCATCCGGTGCCGGGAGGGGGCCTGGCCGCGCTTTCTGGCTCTGGTGGGGCCCAGTGGCTCCGGCAAGACCACAGTGTTGGTGAAACTGGCCGCCCTGGCCCAGAAGAGGGGACTCAAGGTTTCAGTCATCACCCTGGACACCTTGAAACTGGGGGCGACCGGGCAGCTGGCCCAGTACGCCCGAATCATGGGCCTGGGGCTGAAAGCCTGCCAGAGCCAGGCCGAGCTGGATGAGGCCCGGGAGATTTTTGACGAGGCGGACCTTATTCTGGTGGACACCTCGACGCGAGATTTTCTGGCTGGGGAACAGCTGAGGCTCCTCGCGGCCTGTGAGGCCCAGACCCTTTTGGTGCTGCCCGCCAATCTCAAGACTGCGGATCTGAGCGCCGCTTATCAAAGGGCCATGGGCCCGGAGCTCTGGGGGGTGGCTTTGAGCAAGCTGGATGAGACTCAGACCCTGGGGGGGTTGCTGACCCTCATCATTGAGGTCAATCCCATTTTGGGTTTTTTTTCCACTGGCCCCAGAATTCCCGAGGATTTCGGCCCGGCGCGGGCTGACAGGTTTTTGGATTTATGGCTTGGGCCCCAAACGGAGGAAGGTGTGGTCAAATGAGCGACTCAAAACTGCGAAAGGCTGTCGAGGAAGCCAAGCCAGTCCGGGTTCTGGCCGTGACCAGCGGCAAGGGAGGGGTGGGCAAAAGCAACATCACCCTGGGGCTGGCTCTGGCCCTGGCCGATCAGGGCAAAAAAGTTCTCATCTGGGACGCGGACCTGGGCCTGGCCAACACTGACGTTCTTTTGGGAGTTCGGACCAAATACACCATCCA
This sequence comes from Deltaproteobacteria bacterium, assembly GCA_031276635.1. Taxonomy (GTDB): domain Bacteria; phylum Desulfobacterota; class Desulfarculia; order Adiutricales; family Adiutricaceae; genus JAIROO01. Next base: position 24,839 of record JAISMU010000087.1, read on the forward strand.
CGACTGGCTCAAAGGCGACAAATCCTTGCGAGACATCGTCATTGAGGGGCCCCTGGGCGTCAAGGTTCTGCCGGCGGCCAGCGGCATTCTGGAGCTGGGCGAAATCAGCCAGGCCGACAAGTCCCGGCTCATCGCCGAGTTTGAGCAGTGGCGCGAGGATCTGGATTTTCTGCTGATTGACACCGCCGCCGGCATTGGCCAGAATGTCATCTTTTTTAACCTCATCGCCCAGGAAAGGCTGATCGTGGTGACCAACGAGCCGACCTCCCTGACCGACGCCTACGCCGTGATCAAGTCCCTGAGCGTCAATCACGACCAAAACCAGTTTTACATCGTCCCCAACATGGTCGCCGGGCCCAAGGACGCCAAGGGCATCTTTGAGCTCCTCAGCAACGTGACCGGCCAATTTCTCTCGAAGGTCTCCCTGGACTTGGCCGGCTATGTGCCTTTTGACGAGGCCGTGCCAGCCGCGGTCCGAGGTCAGAAGCCCTTTTATATCAAGGAGCCGGAGTGCCCGGCCTCCCAAAAGATCGGCGATCTGGCCCGTTATCTGATCAGTAAGACCCCGCCCGGGTTTGGCGGGGGCGGGTTGGTGTTGTTTCTCAATCGACTGGTCGCCGGGCAGAGGGCGGTGGACTGATGGCCAATAACCCCACCTATGGCCCCAGCGGCCAGCTGGACAAGGGTCACTGGGAGGGCCTGACGCCCGAGGAGCGGACGGAGAGCGTGGAGAAATACGCTCCGCTGATCAATTACATCGCCGAGCGCCTGGCTTCTCGCCTGCCCGCCCATATCAGTAAGGATGATCTGATCTCCTCAGGGGTTCTGGGTCTGATTGACGCCATTGACAAGTTTGACCCCTCCCGGGGCATCCAGTTCAAGACTTACGCCGAGTTTCGGATCAAGGGAGCCATGATTGACGATCTGCGTAACCTGGACTGGGTGCCGCGGACCGTGCGCCGCAAGTCCACGGAGCTGGAAAAGCTGTGGCGGCGGCAGGAGGTGGAGTTGGGTCGGCCCCCCACCGACGAGGAGTCGGCTGAGGCCATGGGGCTGAACATCGCCGACTATTTGCGTTTGCTTGATGAGGTCTACATGGTCAACATGCTGGACCTGGAGGCCTTTAAGCTTGACACTCCCGGCCAGTCCCGCGAGGAGGCGGATATTTATAACATCCTCTCCGATGAGTCGGCTCTGGACGCCTTGACGGTTCTGGGTCAGGAGGAAGTGCGCCAAGTCCTGGTCAAGGCTGTAGACGCCCTGCCGGAAAAGGAAAAGATGGTGGTCACCCTTTATTACCATGAGGAGATGACCATGAAGGAAATTGGGCAGATCATGGGGTTCACCGAGTCGAGGATCAGCCAGCTGCACACTAAAAGCGTCATTCATTTGCGTGGGTACATCAACAGTTATTTTGAGTCCCACGTGGAGCAATCATAGGGAGGGGCGGGAGCGGGTCCTCCAGCTGGAAGGGACAATAATTGGCCAATGATCCCAAAAATCCCCCGGTCATCGACGATTGGGACAGCCTGCCGCTGGATCCCGAAGCGGACGATTGGGATAGCGTCGCCCCGCCTGTGACCGGGTCAGGGGCGCGGCCGGCCCCGACCAGTTCCGCTGTGGGCCCGGTCAGGTCCCCTTTGGACTCTTTTGACGCCGATGAGGTCGCGACGACCGCCGCGTCAGCGGCCGAGGACTTGGCCGGGGCGGGCTTTGATCAGGTTGATTTTGACCAAGACGAATCTCCTTCAAGTCAAGCCGGGGGGGGTGAGGCGAGGGATGATTTTGACGATCTGGGGGAAGAGGACGATTTTTTGGATCTCTCGCCCATCGAGGTCGAGACCCCGGCCCCTGGAACCTGGTTGGCCTCGCCTGAGGAGGATTCTCTGGACGCCACTGGCCAGCCAACCAGCTTGCCGAAAGCGGCTCCGCGCCCGGATGATTCTCTGGACGCCCCAGTTACGCCGGAACCAATCACGCCGAAACCAGGGTCGGCGGGCCAGGGCTCCGGGGCCGCTAACGCGGCCGAAAGCCTGGACAGCGGAGCTGGCCAGGCCAATTTGGATAGCTTTGATTTTGAGGAGGTTCTGAAAACCGCGGCTGAGCCGGCGACTCAGGCCAAGGCCAGCCCCCCTCAGGCGGCCAAGGCCAGCGACTCCGGCGAGGCGGACAAGAGCGCGCCCGGTTCCCAGGATCCGGCCCGGGATGATTTTTTAAAGAGCTTGATTGATTCCGATGATGAGAACGTTCCCAAGAAGGTGGAGCTGGATCTGGATGGGATCTTCAGCGAGGCCAAAAAGGAGGCCGAGCAACTAAGCCCAGAGGCCACCCATATGCCGGAAGAGGCCCCGACCGCCGCGCCCCTGGAAAAGAAGGAAGAGGCCTCGACCGGGGAGCCGCGCGCCAAGGCCCAGGTTGTCAGGGTCGCCCGCTATAAACTGTACTTGTTAATCTCCATGGTTTTTGTGGGCTTGGCCGGTCTGGGCTTTGGCGTTTACCAGATTTTTTTAAAAAGCCCGGTTGTGGTCCCCCCGCCCCCTAAGGATGAG
>JAISMU010000089.1 GCA_031276635.1 Deltaproteobacteria bacterium
GGGCCGTCCCCTGGTCAGGTTGCTTTAAAATGAGAAAAAAGGGAACCGCTATCAAAGGCAGTGGCCACAGCAGATCCTGGAAGTCCAAGCCTCGGGCCTCCTGGTGGCGGGAGAGGAGGTGGGCTAAGACCAGGACCAGCCCAATCTTGGTCAGCTCAGAGGGTTGAAAGCGAAGTGGGCCCAACGGTAGCCAGCGCGTGGCTCCCCCGGCGTGGAGGCCAAAATACTTGACCAGAACCAGCAGAATGAGGCACAGAAGAAACAGCGGCCAGGCCAGGGATTTGAGGTTCCGATAGTCAAAGAGGAAAAAGAGGGTCAGGCCGAAGAGGCCAGCCAGAGAAAAGGCCATTTGTTTGAGGAAGCTGGGGCTGGCGAACTCGGCCTCGCCGCTGCCGGAAGTGCTGTAGAGATTGACGAGCCCGGCGGCCATCAGGAGGGCCGTGGTCAGAATCAGGGGCCAACAGGAGTTTTCCGCCAGGCGGCTTAAGTCAATCTTTCTCATAAGTCGCCCCGCCAGCCGGTGGGTTTGTCCGGTTGGGCCTGATATGGCGGCATGACGTTGGTGTCAACGCTGGCGTCAAAATAGGCGGCCAGCAGTTTGGCGGCCAAGGGAGCCGAGTTGGCCCCGCCACCGCCGGCGTGCTCCAATAAGACGGTCACCACCACCTCGGGGTTATCGGCCGGGGCGTAGGCGGTGAACCAGGCGTGCTCGCGGTATTTCCACGGCAGGACCCCGCCCCGGGAGTAGAGTTGATAGCGATCGAGGCTGATGACCTGGGAGGTGCCGGTCTTGCCAGCCACCTGGACCCCGGGGATCTGGCCGCGCCGCCCGGTGCCACCGGCCTCATTGACCACCGCGTCCAAGGCCCGGCGAACCGCCTGCGTATAGTCCGGCCGCAGATCCAGCTGGCTGATGATCTCGGGCTCGACCCGCTTGATCAGATGGCCCTCAAAATCCGTGACCTCCTTAACCAGATGGGGTCGATAGAGGGTCCCGCCATTGGCGGCTACGGCCGTGTACTGGGCCACCTGCAAAGGGGTGGTCAGGAGGTAGCCCTGGCCGATGGAGACCGGCAGAGTCTCGCCAAAGTTCCAGGGTTTGCCGAAGCGCCGCAGTTTCCAGGCCTGGTCCGGAACCAGGCCCGAGCGCTCGGTTTGTAAATCCACATCCAGGGTTCGGCCCAGGCCAAAGTAGCGGCGGACCCCGTTGGCCAGGCGGTCCACCCCTAGGCGGCGACCAACCTCATAGTAATAAACATCGCACGACTCCTTGAGCGAGCGGTGCAGATTGACCGCCCCGTGCCCGGCCCGGGCCCAGCAGCCAAAGCGGCTGCCCCCCAGAAACAGGGCTCCGCCGCAATGGAAAACGGACTCAGGGGTGATGACCCCCTCCCGTAGGGCGGTCAGGGCCATGGCGATCTTAAAGGTCGAGCCCGGGGGATACTGGCCGCCGACAGCCCGGTTCTCCATGGGCCGAAACGGGTCCTCCGTGAGGGACTTCCAGCGCTCGGCTGAGACCCCGCCGACAAAGTCCCGCAGGTTAAAGGTTGGGCTGGAAGCCATGGCCAGAATCTCAAAGTTGCGCGGATCCAGGACCACAATGGCTCCGGCCCTCTCCCCTAAAAGGGCCTGAGCCACCCGTTGGAGGCGACTGTTGATGGTGAGGCGGATGTTGTGGCCCGGCTCCGGGTACTCGGCCCGCAACTCCTCCAGAATCCGGCCATGGGAGTCCACAGTGGTCAGCCTTTGGCCCTTCTTGCCATGTAACAGGGCTTCTTGGCTCTGCTCAATCCCGCTCTGGCCAACCAAGGCTCCCTGTTTGAGGCCCAGATACGGCTCCTCGCTCAACTGCTTGGGGCTGATCTCGCCCAGATAGCCGATGAGGTGGGGGGCGAAGTTATCCATGGTCGGCTGACGAACCGAGTTGATCTGGATGGTGACCCCCGGCAGCTCGTAATGGCGGGTCTGGAGAGTCACCAGGTCGGCTCGGGTGAGGCCGGTGACCCACATCTGGGAATTGAATTTCTGCTTTTTGGCGAGCCCGGCCAGTCTTTTGCTCAGCTCCTGGGGGTCGCGCCCGATGAGGCGACCGACCTGCTGGGCCAGCTCCTCGGGCCGCTCGACCTCGCCTGGGGTCACGAAAAGGTCATAGCTGATCTGGTTATCCACCAGAACCTGGCCGTGGCGGTCTAGAATGAGGCCCCGTTGGGTGGGGATATCCAACAGCGAGGTGTGGTTGCGCTCGCTTTTGAGCCGGTACTCTTCGCCGTTGATGATCTGCAGATACCAGAGCCGCAGGGCCAGAGCGGCCACCACCAGAAAAAAAAAGACCTTCAGCCAGGCTATCTGGGGCCCGTAGTCAGGCGGGGTGTCACCAAAGGTGGGAACCTGGGAGGTCATGGGCTTTCCTTGGGATAAAACAGCCGGTTTAAAAAAAGAAAAACCGGGGCGACGCCGAGAGCCGAAATGAAACCGCTCCGGGCGGCGATGATGAGGGTTGTCTCATGGAGAAACTGATAACTGGGCCGGGATTGGGCAAACTCAACAGCCACGGCTCCAAACCCAGGCCCAGAGGCCCATCGGGGCAGAGGGCCAGGAGACTCAAGAGCAAAAAGCCCTTTAACTCCAGTTTACGAGCCCAGCCCCGAGTAATCAAGACCCTTCGGGCTTGGCGAGGTGGGGCGGGCTAAACCGGCCAGCCTGGACGGTCCTCTCAGGATAAAAGATTTTCCAGAAGTCCTACTTGGACAGAAAGCATCCCTTGACCACGGCGGTGAGGGGCTCATCGGCGAAGCGGACTGGTAAACTTGTCTCCACGCTCAGCAGAAAATCCAACCGGCGCAGGAGAGCCCCACCCCCGATCAGGACCAGGCCCCGGGCGGCTAAGTCGGCGGTCAGCTGTGGGGGGACGCGCTCTATGGCCGAGTGGACCAGGGCGATGATGGATTTAAGCCGCTCATCGATGATCGTAAAAACCTCCTCAGAGTCAAGGTTCACGGTCTCAGGCTGGCCGCTGAACAGGTCCTGGCCCTGGACCTCCAGGTAGTCGACCTGGAGCGAGGGGCTGGCGGCCCCGATCCGGCGCTTGATGTCCTCGGCCTGGCGGTCATTGATTAGCAAGTGGTATTTTTCGCGGACGAGCAGGCTAATGGCCTCATCAATCTTGAAGCCGCCCTCGGGGCATGATTTGGCGTAGACAACTTTGTTCCGGGAAATGACCGACACTTTCGTGGTCCTGGCCCCAAGGTCGACAATCAGGTTGGCGGTGGGCGTGGTTACCGGTAGACCCGCCCCTAGGGCCGCGGCCATGTTGGGATCAATGAAATAGCCCAGTAAGGCGCCAGTTTGCGTAACCACAGTTTCCAGCGTGATCTTTTTTTGCGCCTTAGTTAAGAACAAGGGCATGGCCATGAGGACACAACGTTGGATATCGCAGCTAAAAACCGATTGGTCGACAAATAGCTCGAGCATTTCCAGGATAAGCGGAAAGTTGGCTTTTACGCTATGTTTCATGGGCCAGACGGTCTTCAGAGCGGAACTAGCCCCAGAGACTAAGCCTATAGCCTCGCGCCCGACCGCCAGGATCTGGCCATATTTGTCTTTCTTTTGGACCGCCACCACTGAGGGCTCGTCGAGAGCCAGACCTTGGTCGCTCAAATAGATCCGGGTGTTGGCGGAGCCTAGATCGATGGCGATATAATTAACTCGCTTGGTCATAGGCCGATGCCTTTGCAAAAAACCTGGTTTTTAAAAACAAGTCTTAAATAAAATTAGTAATTTCAACAAGTTACCCAACGTTATTTCAGAAAGAATGACTTTTCGCGAGTTCATCATAAGCCAGAGCCATGGAAAAAAGAGAGAAAAAGCTCAGGTCTAAATCACTACTCCTGGAAAAAGCGACCAGATAACTCGCCACTGGTTGACTCTAGCCCTGGCCGCCAAGGTTCAGGGGAAAGCTGGGAAATTCTCATTCCTTTTGGGTATTTTTACGCTAATAGACCAGAAAAATCAACCAATTTAAGGCGGATCTGCCCCAGATAGCCGAAGAGAAGGGGTGAAAATAGCCCAGGTTGGCTGGCTGGCTATCTGAGACCCCAATCCGCGGCCCCGCGGCTAGCTGAGGCTAAGAGCCAGCCGGGGAGTCGGCCAAAAGTGGAAGCCTAGGCGGTCAGGGGCTTTCCTTGGGATGAAAAAGTCGGTCCAAAAGGCGAAAAAACGGGGCAACGCCTAGGGCCGAAACGAAAACGGTCCGGGCGGCGATGATGAGGGTTGGCTCATTGAGAAACTGATAACTGGGCTGAGATTGGGTCAAACCCAACAGCCACGGCTCCAAACCCAGGCCCAGAGCTCCACCGAGGCAGAGGGCCAGGAGACTCAAGGGCAAAAAACCCTTTAACTCCAGTTTTCGAGCCAATCCCCTGGTAATCAAAACCCCCAGGGCCAGTTTCAGGCAAAAAAGGCCTGGCGGGGCCAGGCTCAGATAGCCCTGAAAAAAGCCCAGGACAAAGGCCCCCAGATAGGCCAGCCAGCTCTCGGTCCGCAAGGCTAAAAAGAGGGTCAGGAGGAAGGCCCAGTCCGGTCGCCAGCCATTCAAATAAAGCCCAGCCCGGGGAAATCCGGTTACCGCCGTGAGAACCGGGCCCAGGACCAGAAGGGGCCACAGGCGGGCCAGAGGGGCCGGGGCGGCCAAGCTGTAGCGGGCTAGAGCCATCAGCGAGCTCGGGGCCGGGGATTTTTTTTCTCAAAGACGGCTCGGACGTCTGAGCCCAGGGTGGTCCAGTCAAAAGTCTGAGGTTTGGACCGCTGGATAAGGATTTCCCTTAAACTGGAAAATTCCACCGTCGGACGCAGCTCAGCCCTTAAAAACAAACCCAGACCAGCCTTATCGACTTGCGTCACCACCCCCAGGGCTCGGCCCGCCGGAAAGACCCCGTCCAGACCCGAGGTGACCACCAGATCCCCCAGGCGCGCGTCTTCGCCTTTGCGCGTGTACTCCAGGCCCAGGCGACCGGCTCCCAGGCCAGAGACCAGAACATTGACCTGGTTGCGTTGGATAAAGCCATCAACCGCGCTGGAGCGGTCAGTAATCAATAAAACCTTGGCCTCATGGGCGGCCAGCTCGACCACCCGACCGACCAGCCCCTCCACGTTGACCACGGCCGCCTCAGGCCGAACCCCATCCTGAGCTCCCTGGTCAATGACCACCACCTGGTACCAGGGGCCCGGGTCCCAGGCCAGAACCCGACCAGCCAGCCAGCCCTCCGGCTCGCGCTTCCGCAGGCTCAAGAGAGAGGTCAGGCGTTCGTTGGTCGCCCGGACCTCTTCCATCTCCACCGCCTGCTGGCGGGCCCGGGCCAGAGTTTGCCGCAGCCGGGCGTTCTCCTCCCGAGCTCCGACCAAATAAAAGTACGACCGCCAGATTCCCTCAACCTCTTCAGCTACCCAGTTGATCCCGAAGCTGATGGGGCTCAGGGCGGCCAAGGGCGTGGTTGTGCCCAGAGAGCTCAAGCGACCCTGGGGGGCGCGGGCGTGAGCCGAGACCAGAGCCAAGGCCAGGAGAAAGAGAAAAAGCGGTAAAAATAATTTCCAGCGCTCAGGCATTTAAGGCCTGGCCTGGGCCAAAGAGCCCTGAGATCGCATCCTGACCGCCTCTTAAGGAATGGAGATTTCCTTGAGAACGTCCAGGCTTTCCAAGGCCTTGCCGCTCCCCATGGCCACAGTGGTGAAGGGATCATCGGCGATGATGATGGGCAGATGAGTCTCCTCGCGCAGCAGCACATCCAGTCGCCTCAGGAGCGCTCCACCTCCGGTCAAAACAATGCCTCGGGTCACGATGTCGGCGGCCAGCTCCGGGGGGATCTGCTCCAGGGCCGAGCGGACCGTGGTCAGGATGGAGTCGACTTGCTCGGTGATGGCTTTGCGAATCTCCTCGGAGTCAATAGCCACAGTCTTGGGAATGCCGCTGACCGTGTCCAGGCCTCGGACCTCCAGGGAGTCAACCAGGTCCGAGGGGTAGGCTGTCCCAATCTCCTGCTTGATGACCTCAGCCGTGCGCTCCCCAATAAGCAGATTGTATTTTTTGCGGATGTACTGGGCGATGGCCTCATCCATCTTGTCGCCGCCCATGCGCACCGATTTGGCGTAGACAATGCCGGCCAGGGAAATGATGGCAACCTCGGTGGTTCCGCCGCCGATGTCCACAATCATGTTGGCGGTGGGCTCGGTTACCGGCAGGCCGGCCCCGATGGCCGCCGCCATGGGCTCCTCAATGAGATAGACCTCCGAGGCCCCGGCTTGCTCGGCCGCCTCGCGCACGGCCTTTTTTTCCACCTGAGTGATGCCAGAGGGCACGGCCACGATGATGCGGGGTTTGACAAAGCGACGAAAATGCGTTTTGCGGATAAAATGGCGAAGCATGGCCTGGGTAATCTCAAAGTCGGCGATGACCCCATCTTTCATGGGCCGGATGGCCACGATGCCGGCCGGGGTTTTGCCGAGCATGGCCTTGGCCTCGTGACCGACCGCCAGGACCTTGCCGTTTTTGCCGTCCTTCTTGACCGCCACCACTGAGGGCTCGGAGAGAACCACGCCCTTACCCTTTAAATAGACCAGGGTATTGGCCGTGCCCAGATCAATGGCCAGGTCATTAGAGAAGAAATTAAGAAAAGAGCGAAAAAGCTTCATATATAAACCACCCCGACCGTCTGGTCGTCTCGGTCGTCAAAGCCAGGTCAGGCCGCCAGGCGACTTCCCCAGCCGTAGAGCGCCCGTGTCAGGTGGACTCCTTGGCGTGAGATTAACAGGGAAATGTCGCTCAGTCAGGTGTTTTAAGCCAGAGCCCCCGGGAAAAGCGACAAATTAGCCCTCATCTGGCCGAACCGTAATCCCCGAGGAACCAGGGACCAGCGGGAAGGCGATGAAATTTTAATTCCCTTTTATTATTTTAACTCCAATAGACAAGAAAAATCAATCAATTAAAACACACTTGGAGCAGGCCAAAAGCTTTTTCGTGGGCCGGATCTGGCCAGAAAACCAGCCCATCGTCTTCTTAAAGAACTTTGATCGGACATAAAAGGTTAAATTTGATTTAATATATTATTTTAAATAAATAAAATTTGAAAAATAAAAAAATAAAGGCCAAAAAAAACCAGAGCGGGCGGACCCACTCTGGCCAGGGTTAAAAAAGCGGCTTCTGGTTCCTGGGCGGCCCAAGAGGGCCCGGCTAGGCCGGCGAGACAAGTCGTCGGGTCAGGAGCCACTCTCCTCCGGGGTCTTGTCCTCAGCGGTCGGCGCGGTCTCAGGATCATTAGCCTGAGCCTCCCCCTCGGTGGCCTCAGGGCTCTCGGGCTCAGGGTTCTCAACCTCGGCGCTCTCAGTCGCGGGACTGGAGGTCAAAGCCGGGCTCGCGGTCGGTTGGGGACTTTTTTCCGTAACCTTAGTCTTGGTGGCGGCTACCCGGCGACCGCGGTCGGTGGCCTTCTTGACAGCCGTCTGGTGACCGATCTCGGCCTTGACCGAATCAGGGCCTAGCAGCTCCAAGCGGGCCAGGGGAGCCGCGTCTCCGGCGCGGAGACCGACTCGGACCACACTGGCGTATCCGCAGATTCGGTCAGCGAATTTTTCCTTGGCTTCGCCGAAAAGAGTCCTCAGGACCGAGGTCTTGGTTAGGATGGCCCGGGCCAACCGAATGGAATGCAGATCCCCTCGCTTAGCCAAGGTAATGAGGCGGTCCACCACAGGTTTAACCGCTTTGGCCTTGGAGAGGGTGGTGATGATGGCGCCACTCTCAAACAGGCTGGTGGCCATATTGCGCAGCATGGCCCGGCGATGGGAGGCCGTCCGGCCAAGCTTGATATTGGCTTTGCGATGCCGCATCTTTTTTTACCTTTTAATCCTTGCGGTTGTCAGGTCGGACAAAGCCGCTGACATTCATGCCCAGGTGGAGTCCCAGGTTATGCAGGACGTTTTTGATCTCATTGAGAGACTTGCGCCCAAAATTCTTGGTCTTGAGCATTTCTGACTCGGTCTTCTGAACGAGGTCGCCAATATAGTAGATGTCGGCGTTCTTGAGGCAGTTGGCCGAGCGCACCGAGAGCTCCAGCTCGTCGACCGGGCGCGAGAAGTGGGCTCCGGCCCCATCGGAGGCTGACCAGGTCGGGACAGCGCCCTCAGGCGTCGAACTGGCTGACATCTCCTGGAAAATGGTGAAAATATTGAGCTGATCCAACAGAATCCCGGCCGAGGAGGCCACGGCTTCCTGGGGGGTCAGGCTCCCATCGGTCCAGACTTCCAAGACCAGCCGGTCATAATCAGTCTTCTGACCGACCCGGGCGTTGGTGACATTAAAGTTGACCTTACGAATGGGCGAAAACAGGGCGTCCACCGGGATGCGCCCGATAATCTGCTCCGTCTCAGCTGAGCGCTCGGCCGGGATATAGCCCTTGCCCGAGGTAACTTCCATATGCATAACCAGGCGACCGTTTTTGGCCAAGGAGGCTATGTGGCAATCCTTATTGAGGATATCCACCGTGTGGTCCGTGATGATGTCCCCGGCTCGGACGTTTTTGGGGCCGACCGCCTCCACCCGGATATTCCGGATACCCGGGGCGTGCACCCGCAGCCGCACCTCCTTGAGGTTCAGGATAATGTCCGAGACATCCTCAATGACGTTTTCCAAGGTGGAAAGCTCATGCAGGACGTTTTCGATCTTGACCGAGACAATAGCCCCACCCTGGAGGGACGAGAGCATAACTCGCCGGAGGGCGTTACCCAGAGTCAGGCCGAAACCCCGCTCCAGGGGCTCGCAGATGAATTTGCCGTAGTTTTTGTGGCGGTCGTATTCCTCAATTTCCACCTTGTTGGGCTTAATGAGATCCTTCCAAGTTTTTTCCATACCCTCTCCCGAGCGAGCCGACGCTCCAAAGGCCACAAAATAAGGGCCCGATAGAACGGTTAATCCAGCGAGGCCAAGGGCCGCCAGGTCGCGACCCAGGCCCAGGCCTACTTGGAATACAACTCCACGATGAGCTGTTCGGAAATCGGCATGGTCAGATCCTCGCGGACCGGCAGCTCCTTGATCTTGCCCTGAAAAGCGGCCTTATCCAACTCCAGCCAGCGAGGGGTCCCCCGACGGGCGACCGTCTCCATGGACTGCTGGATATAAATATTTTTCCGGCTCTTCTCCCGCAGGGTGATCCAGTCGCCACCCTTGACGAGGTAGGAGGGGATGTCAACCTTGCGATCATTGACCAGGAAATGGCCGTGGCAGACCAACTGCCGGGCCTGACCCCGGGAGGAGGCGAAACCCATGCGGTAGACGATGTTGTCCAGGCGCCGCTCCAGGAGGATTAAGAGGTTGGCCCCGGTCACGCCTTTTTGGCGCTCGGCCTTCTCAAAAAGAGCCCGGAATTGCTTTTCCAAAAGGCCGTAAGTCCGTTTGACCTTCTGCTTTTCCCGCAACTGCAGGCCGTAGTCGGACAGCTTCCCCCGGCGGCTGCCATGCTGGCCTGGGGCGTGAGCCCTCCGCTCAAAGGCGCACTTGTTGGCGTAGCAACGGTCACCTTTCAGAAAAAGTTTGGTGTTTTCTCGCCGGCAGACGCGGCAGAGAGCTTCAGTGTATCTGGCCAAGGTCAGCCCTCCAGAGAAGAATCGTTAGACGCGCCGGCGTTTGGGTGGCCGGCAGCCATTGTGGGGGATGGGAGTGACGTCTCGGATCATGGTCACCTGCAGGCCAGTGGACTGGAAGGCCCGCAAAGCCGACTCCCGGCTGTTGCCGGGACCCTTGATGTAGATCTCCACTGAGCGCATGCCGTGTTCCTGGGCCTTCTTGGCCGCGTCCTCGACGGCGGTTTGGGCCGCGTAGGGCGTGGATTTGCGGGAGCCCTTGAAGCCCTGAATGCCCGAGCTGGACCAGGCCACAGTGTTGCCTTGCGGGTCAGTGATGGTGATGATGGTGTTACTGAAGGTGGCCTGAATGTGGGCCACCCCAGAGGGCACGCTCTTTTTTTCCTTTTTTTTGCGGGTTCTGCGAACAGCTCTGGCCGACATGCCTTCCTCCGGCTGATGGGGTTACTTGGTGGTCTTCTTCTTGCCGACCACCGAGCGCCTGGGCCCTTTCCTGGTCCGGGCGTTAGTGTGGGTGCGCTGGCCATTGACCGGGAGTCCCCGGCGGTGGCGCAGGCCCCGGTAGCAGCCGAGATCCATCAGGCGCTTGATGTTCATGGTCACTTCCCGACGCAAATCACCCTCGACCTTATACTCACTGTCAATGATTCGACGAACCCGGGTCACCTCGTCATCGGTCATCTGGTCTGACTTGGTGGCCAGGTTGACCCCGGCCTTCTCCAGAATGGCCTTGGCGCTGGCTCGGCCCAGGCCGTAAATATAAGTCAGGGCGATATCTATTCTTTTGTGGCGGGGCAAGTCAATGCCGGAAATCCTGGGCAACTGGAACCCTCCCTCTATCGCGTCTTAACCCTGGCGCTGCTTGTGTTTGGGGTTGGGGCAAATAACCCGGACCTGGCCGAACCGGCGGATTATCTTGCACTTCATGCACATTTTCTTGACAGAAGAGCGCACTTTCATTTCTGGGGCCTCCCTTGGCTCAGGGCCTTCTCTATGGCCTTTTCCACCTCCAGGGGCTGCCCAGAGGCGTTGACCACTCTCAATAACCCTTTTTGTTTATACCAGTTGGCCACCGGCTGGGTCTGGGCCTGGTAGACCTTGAGGCGATTGGAGACAGCCGCCTCTTTATCGTCGTCGCGTTGGTAAATCTCACCCCCACAGCTGGGACAGACCAGGTCAGCCGGCGGCGGGGAAAAAGACAGATGCCAAACCGAATGGCACGAGCGGCAGACCCGCCGACCAGTCAGACGCAGGGTCAACTCCTTTTCCTGGATATCCAGAAGCAGGCAATGGTCAACCTTCTGACCGCGGCTGGCCAGAAACTTTTCTAGCTCCTCGGCCTGATAGACAGTTCGGGGAAAGCCATCAAGTAAAACGTCCTGGGCCGCGTCCGGTTGAGCCAGCCGGTCGACCACCAGGCGGACTGTCAGGTCATCCGGGACCAGCAGGCCCTGACTCATGTAACTCTTGGCCTCTAGGCCCAATGGCGTGCCAGCGGTCAGATTGGCCCGAAAAATATCCCCGGTGGAGATGGCTAAAAGATGATATCTCTTGACCAAGGCTCCGGTCTGGGTCCCCTTGCCGGCCCCTGGCGGCCCTAAAAGCACTATTATCATGGGAAACCCTTTATCTTGGGACAAAAAGGTCCAGGGTCCGGCCATATCGTGTTCGCTCCGCCGGGAGCCCCCTGGCGAGGCTGACTGGGTCAGGGCCCAGGTAACCGCGCTTGACCCGGGATTGTCCGTAAACTTCTATATATAACCTAATCCAGACAGGTTGTCAAGGAAAAAATCAGCGGCGACGGGGTTGAATTTTGCCCACCCCAGACATGCCCTTTTTCAAATAACCATCGTAATGCTGGTTGAGGACATAGGTTTGAATCTGGGCGATGGTGTCCAGAGCCACTCCAACCACGATCAAGAGAGCCGTGCCCCCGAACCAGAAATCCACCCGGAAGTGAACGCGCACCAAGGATGGCATGACGCAAATGAAAGAGACGTAGAGGGCGCCCCACAGCGTTAGCCGCGTCAAGACCCGGTCAATGTACTCGGCCGTCTTCTGGCCGGGCCGGATGCCCGGGATGAAGCCACCGTGCTTTTTCATGGTGTCAGCCACATCGGTGGGGTTGAACTGAACCCCAGTGTAGAAGTAGCAGAAAAAGACGATCAAGGCCACATAGATAACGTTATAAAGAATCGTTGACTCATTGAGCCAGTCGGACATATTCTTGAAAATCGGGTGCTCCATGAACTGACCCAGGGTGGCCGGAAACATGATCAGGGAGCTGGCGAAGATGGGCGGAATGACTCCGGCCGGGTTCAATTTCAATGGCAGATGGGTCGAGCGCCCCTCGACCACCCGGCGCCCGACCAGGCGCTGGGCGTATTGGACCTGGATGCGGCGCTGGGCCCGCTCACAGAAAACCACCCCCCCAATGATGAGGACCATGGCCGCGGTCAAGAGGGCCATGGCCAGGATGGACTGGTTGCCTTGGCCAACATCCTGGAAAACCCCACCGATGGCCGAAGGCAAAGCCTCGACAATGCCGGCGAAGATGATCAGGGAGATGCCATTGCCAATGCCGCGCTCGGTAATCTGCTCGCCAAGCCACATGATAAAGCAGGTCCCGGCGGCCAGGGTCAACGTGGTCATGAGCCGGAACGACAGACCGCTTTGGATGACCACCCGGGTCGACTCATCCACCGACATGCGCTCCAACCCCACAGCCAGCATGAACCCCTGAAAGAGCGACAGCCCCACAGTCAGATAGCGGGAGTACTGGGTTAGCTTCCGTCGACCGTCCTGGCCACCCTCTTTTTTGAGGCGCGAGAGGTGCGGAACCACCACCGTCAGGAGCTCTATAATAATAGAGGCTGATATGTAGGGCATGATCCCCATGGCGAAAATGGAGAACTGGGACAGGGCCCGGCCCGAAAACATGTCAAAGAGACCCAACAGAGTCCCCTGAAAGCGGGCGAAGAAGGTTTCCAAGGCGGCCGTGTTGATCCCCGGGGTGGGAATGTGAACGCCGACCCGGTAGACGGCCAGGATGATCAAGACGTAGATTAACCGGTTGCGCAGATCCTTGGATTGGCCCAGTTTATCGATTCCGTCGAACAATTTTCCCTCTCTTTGGCCTGGGAGCCGAACTGGCCTACAGGGTCAGGATCTCCACCTGGCCACCAACGGCGGCGATTTTCTCCAGGGCCTTTTTCGAGGCGGCCTGAACCTTGATGGTCAAGGGTTTTTCCAGATCGCCCTTGGCCAGGAGCTTGACCGGCAGATGGGCCTTGCGGATAATCCCGGCCGCGGCCAGGGCCTCGGCGTCAATGACGGAGCTCTCGGCGAAATTAGCCAGGTCCTGGAGGTTGACCAAGGAGTAGATTTTCTTGAAGATGTTGGTAAAGCCCCGTTTGGGCAGCCGCCTTTGCAAAGGCATCTGCCCACCCTCAAAGCCCACAGCCACTCCGCCGCCTGAGCGGGCTTTCTGGCCCTTATGGCCTCGACCGCTGGTTTTGCCCAGCCCCGAGGACTCGCCCCGGCCCAGGCGTTTGCGCTTATGGCGGGACCCCGGCAGGGGACTCAGCTCGTCTAGCCTCATTTTTCCAGCTCCTCGACTTTCAAAAGGTAGCCCACCGCTCGAATCATGCCCCGGATGGCCGGATTATCAGGTTGGGCGGCGATGTCACCTATCCGTTTGAGGCCCAAAGCCCGAACGGTGCGGCGATGTTTGGGGATCCGCCCCAGGGCGCTGCGGACCTGGGTTATCTTGAGGATCTTGGTCATGATTGTCCTTTTGAGTCCCATGTTCCATAAGGAGCGGTTTCTTTTGGGGATCCGCCCCAGAGGGCCGCGGGCCTTGGTTGTCTTGAGGGTCTTGGTCATGGCTATCCCTGATATTTAGCGTTTGTCCAGGCAAGGCGGCGAGAGGCCGGTCAGACCCGGAGCCTTTCCAGCGGAATTCCCCGTTCCTTGGCCACGGTCTGCGGCAGGCGCATCTTGCGCAAGGCCGCCATGGTGGCCCGGACCACGTTGTGGGGGTTGTTGGAGCCCAGAACCTTGGTCAGGATGTCCTTGACCCCGGCCGCCTCGACCACGGCCCGAACCGAGCCGCCGGCGATGACCCCGGTGCCCTTGGCCGCCGGCTTTAACAAGACCGAGCCACTGCCACAGTTGCCGACCACCTGGTGGGGAACCGTGGTTCCGGCCAGATCCACCTCAATAACGTTCTTCTTGGCCCGTTCCAGGCCCTTGCGGATGGCTTCCGGGACTTCGCTGGCCTTGCCCAGGCCGAAACCGACCCGGCCGTGGCCATCACCGACCACCACAATGGCCGAAAAGGAGAAACGCCGCCCGCCCTTGACCACCTTGGCCACCCGGTTGACGTGGACAACCTTGTCGATTAGATTCTGCTCTTCCTCAGGCCGATACACTCTGTTCCCCCTTAAAATGACAACCCGGCTTCCCGGGCGCCCTCGGAGAGAGCCTTGACCCGGCCGTGATACAGAAAGCCATTGCGATCGAAAACCACTTCCTTAAGGCCCTTGGCCAGAATGGCCTCGCCAATGGCCTTGCCGACCAGACGGGCCTTTTCGGACTTCTTGAGACCCTTGAGGGACTCTTTCAGGGCCGGCGTCAGAGTGGAGGCCGCGGCCAGGGTCTGGCCACGGCTGTCGTCAATCAGTTGAGCGTAAATATGGGCGGCTGACCGAAAGACGCAGAGTCTGGGCCGTTGGGGGCCGCCGATGACCTTCTTGCGAACTCGGGCCCGGCGATCGGCCCGAGCCGCCAAGCGGGGATTGGCGTTAGCCATGAGTCACCTCGAAAAGGGCCAAAACCCTGAAATAGTTCATCATTTGCCGCCAGCTTTCCCGGCCTTGCCGACCTTGCGTCGAATGGTTTCGCCCAAGTAGTGGATGCCCTTACCCTTGTATGGCTCGGGCTTGCGGTAAGCCCGGAGTCGGGCGGCTGTGAGCCCCAAAAGCTCCTTATCCGGGGAGGTCAGGGTAATCCGGAGGGTCTTGGGGTCGACCTGGGCTTTAACCAGGGGCGGCAGGGCAAAATCAATGGGGTGAGAGTAGCCCAGGGAAAGTTTGAGGATCTGGGCTCCCTTGGCTTCCTGAGCCTCGACGCGCCAACCCACGCCAACTATCTCCAACACCTTGGTGAAGCCGGTATGGACCCCGACAACCATATTGTTGACCAAGGTCCGGTGCAGGCCCCAGAGGGCTTTGTTGCCCGGGGAATCGTCCACCGGGGCCAGGATCAGCTGGTCCTTCTCCACTTTGAGGGTAATATTGCGGTGAATCGGTCGGGTCAGGGTCACCGGGCCCTTGGAGACCTTCAAAAGGGGCTGGGCGTAGTCAACCTTGACCCCAGGGGGCACGGGCACGGGCAGTTTGCCTATTCTGGACATCTTTTCCTCTCAGGTCTTCCGCTCAGGCCCTACCAGATCTGGCACAGGGACTCGCCGCCGAGATTGTGCCGGCGGGCTTCCTTATCCGTCATGACGCCCCGGGAGGTGGAGACAATCATGACCCCCAGGCCGGAGAGCACGGGCTTGATTTCCGCCGACTTTAAATAAAGCCGCCGACCAGGCCGGGAGACGCGCTCAAGGCCGTTGATGACCGGGGCGTTGCGCTCGTTGTACTTGAGCAGGATCCGGATCAGGCCCTGCTTGTTGTCCCGGCTGATTTTGAAGTTCTTGATGAAACCCTCATCCTTCATGATCCGGACAATGGCCACTTTCAGGCGCGAGGCCGGGATATCGACCCGGTCGTGGCGGGCGATGAGGGCGTTGCGGACACGGGTCAGCAGATCGGCTATAGGATCAGTCATGGACATGGGGTCACCAACTGGCCTTGAGCACGCCCGGAATCTCACCGGCCAGGGCCATTTTGCGGAAACAAATCCGGCAGAGGTTGAATTTGCGCAGATAGCCCCGCGGTCGACCGCAGATGGGGCAACGGTTATAGGCCCGGGCCGAGAACTTGGCCGGTCGGGCGGCCCGGACGATCATGGATGTTTTAGCCATCCTCAAGCTCCTTAGTTTTGAGCGGTCTTGCGGAAGGGCATGCCCAATTCCGTCAGTAGAAAGCGGGCCTCCTCATCGGTTTTGGCCGTGGTGACTATCGTGATGTTCAGGCCTTTGACCTTGTCGATCTTGTCGTAGTTGACTTCTGGGAAAATGATGTGCTCGCGCAGGCCCAGGGTGTAGTTGCCTCGACCGTCAAAGGCCTTGGGGGAGACCCCCCGAAAGTCTCGAACCCGGGGCAGGACAACGTTCAAGAGCTTGTCGAGAAAGTAGTACATCCGCTCCCGGCGCAAAGTGACCATGACCCCTATGGAATTACCCTCGCGGAGCTTGAAGGCCGCGATGGAGCGCCGAGCCTTGGTGATCACGGCCTTCTGACCGGCCATGGCGGTCAACTCGGCCTGACTGGACTCCAGGATTTTGGAGTCCTTGACCGCCTCGCCCAAGCCCATATTGAGAGTGACCTTGACCACTCTGGGGACCTGGTTGGGGTTTTTATAGTTGAACTCCTTGATGAGCCGGGGAGCCACCTGCTGGTGGTAAAAATCCCGCATTCTGGGCATGGTTTCCTCCTCCGTCCTGGCCACCCCGAGGGCGCCCCTTCGGCCGGGGACCGATGGGCTTTAAGGCCTTATGGTTAACGCGAGCCCAAAAGACTCGGCGAAATGGTTTTCGACTATTTGGCTGGTGACCTGGTCAGTCTACTCGTCAATCCTGGCCTGGCAACGCTTGCAGATCCGCAGTTTTCGGGGCCGGGCCCCTGGCTCGGATGGCGGTAGAATTTCGTGTCGGACCCAGGTGGGGTCGGCGCACTTGGGGCAGACCAGGGCGACGTTGGAAATATGCAGCGGAGCCTCGCGCTTGAGCCGGCCGCCGGTCTCATTGAGGTTAGGATTGGGTTTGACGTGCCGGACGCGCAGATTGACGCCCTCCAGAATGACCTGACTCTTTCTGGGAATGAAGCGCTTGAGGATCCCAATCTTGGCCTTGTTGGGGCCAGCCAGGACATACAGGCGGTCGCCGGTTTTAAAATCGGTTTTCTGGGTCATGATTTCCCCCTACAGAACCTCTGGGGCCAAGGAAACAATTTTCATGAAACGCCGGGTCCTGAGCTCGCGGGCCACTGGCCCGAAAATACGGGTGCCGATGGGCTCCCGGGCGTTGTTGATCAAGACCGCGCTGTTGTCGTCAAATTTGATGTGGGAACCGTCTTGGCGACCAACTTCTTTGGCTGTTCGGACCACCACGGCCTTGACCACATCGCCCTTCTTGACTTTGGAGCCGGGCAGGGCTTCCTTGACCGAGACCACAATTATGTCGCCCAGCGAAGCGTAACGGCGGCGACTGCCGCCCAGGACCTTGATGCAATAGACTTGCTTGGCTCCGGAATTGTCGGCCACGGTCAATCTGGTTTCCGGCTGAATCATGATGTCTCTCCAATTTCCCCTAGGCCTGGCGGGCCAGGATGCGAGTCAGTCGCCAGCGCTTGAGGCGAGACAAGGGCCTGGACTGGATGATTTCCACCGTGTCGCCCAGGCGGGCTGAGTTCTTCTCGTCATGGGCCATAAACTTGGCCCGGCGGCGGATATATTTTTTGTACACGGGGTGCTTGACCAGACGATTGACCAGGACCACCACAGTCTTGTCCATTTTGTCGGAAACCACCACGCCGGTTATGGTTTGATTGGGCCGTCTGTCTTCCACTGTTTACCTCTCGCTGGCTTGGGCCGTGGCAAGCTGCCTTTCCCTCAAAAGCGTCTGAACCCGGGCGATCTCCTTTTTGACCGCCCAGACTCGTTTGACGTTCTGCAATTGGCCATTGACGCTCTGGACCCGGAGGCTGAAAAGCTCCTCCTTGAGGTCCGAGCCCCGTTTCGTCAGCTCAACCAGGTCCAGGTCCCGCAGCTGTCGCGTTTTCACAGCACTTCCCCCCTGACCACGAATCTGGTCAATATGGGCAGCTTGTTGGCCGCCAGTCGAATGGCCTCCCGAGCCACGCTCTCCGGCACCCCGTCCATCTCAAAGACCATTCGACCGGGTTTGATGACCACCACCCAGCCTTCGGGGGCTCCCTTGCCTTTGCCCATGCGCGTCTCAGCGGGTTTCTTGCAGACAGGTTTGTCGGGAAAGACCCGGATCCACAACTGCCCGCCCCGGCGAACGTGGCGATTGATGGCGATACGACCGGCCTCAATCTGTTGGGCGGTCATATAGCCCCGGGTCAGGGCCTGCAAACCATAGCGACCGAAGTCCAACTGGTTCGCCCCCTTGGCCGGGCCACCTCGGCGACCCTTCTGTTGTTTTCGGTACTTGGTTCTCTTAGGGAAGAGCATGTCCCAGAACTCCCTTGAGGTAGTCAGCCCCCGCGAAGGGGTGGCCCCTCTTTATTTCAAGGCGCTTTCAGCCGCCTCGTTGGAGATGATCTCGCCTTTGAAAATGTGGACCTTGACCCCGATGATGCCATAGGTGGTCTTGGCCTCGGCGAAGCCGTAATCCACGTCGGCCCGGAGAGTGTGCAGGGGCACCCGACCCTCCCGGTACCATTCCCGCCTGGCCATCTCCGCCCCGCCCAGGCGACCGGCGCAGTGGATTTTGACGCCCAGGGCCCCAAACTTGAAGGCCAGGGACATGGACTTTTTCATGGCCCGCCGGAAGGTGACGCGTTTCTGGAGCTGCTGAGCCACGTTTTCAGCCACCAGTTGGGCGCTGATCTCAGGCTTGCGGACTTCCTGGATGTCAATCATGACCTCGCGGAGGGAAGAGGCCCGGCGGTCTTTTTCGGCCACCTCGGCCGGGACATCCAGAGGAGCCTTGTTGAGCTTGGCCAGGAGCTTTTCCAAGTCGCGGCGCAGGTTCTCAATGTCCGCCCCCTTCTTGCCAATGACAATGCCAGGCCGGGCGGTATGGATGCGCAGTTTGATCTTCTGGCCGAAGCGCTCGATCTCAATGTTGGAAATCCCGGCCGCTTCGAGTTTTTTCTTGACATAGTCCCGGATTTTGCGGTCTTCCACCACCAGGTGGCCAAAATCCCGACCGGCGTACCAGCGCGATCCCCAGGTTTTGATGACGCCGAGCCTGAAGCCCAGGGGATGTGTTTTCTGACCCAAATTAACCCTCCTAAGGAAAAAAGAGCCTATTCGTCCCCACCGAGGCTAGCCACGATCACAGTGATGTGGCTCAGGCGCTTCAAAATGGGCTTGGCCCGACCATGGGCGCAGGGCTGGTAACGTTTGAGCATGGGGCCGCGGTCCACGAAGATCGACCGCACGTATAGCTGGTCAACGTCATCGAAATTTTTGTTTTCCGAGGCGTTGGCCACCGCTGACCTTAAAACCTTGAGAATCAGCCGGGAGCTTTTGTTGGGCGACAGCGTCAAGGCGTTGATGGCCGCCTCCACCGGGCGCCCGACCACTGTCCTGGCCATGATCCGAGCCTTGTCGGCCGGGACGCGTAGGTATTTTCCAACAGCTTTCACATCATCCATGGGGCCAGCCTACTTCTTGGTTTTCTTGACCTTCTTGTCAGCCGCGTGGCCCAGGAAGGTTCGGGTGGGTGAGAACTCGCCGAGCTTGTGACCGACCATGTTTTCCGTCACAAACACCGGGATGAACTTTTTGCCGTTATGAACCGCGAAGGTGAGCCCGACCATGTCCGGCAGAATGGTAGACCGGCGGCTCCAGGTCTTGATGACCCGGCGATCCCCGGCCTCCACGGCCGCGATGGTCTTGCTCATGACGTGATCGTCGACGAACGGTCCTTTCTTTACGCTGCGGGGCATGACCTCTCCTCGCGCTCCGAGTAAACCCTAGGGCGGTTACTTGCGGTCGCGTTTCTTGACAATGTACTTGTTGGAGGGCTTGGACTTCTTTCTGGTCTTGAAGCCCTTAGTCGGCAAGCCCCAGGGCGAGACCGGATGCCGGCCTCCGGAGCTGCGGCCCTCGCCACCGCCCAGGGGGTGGTCCACCGGGTTCATGGCCACGCCCCGCACGTGGGGGCGACGGCCCAGAAAACGGGTCCGCCCGGCCTTGCCGAGGGAGACGCTGTTGTGGTCTGGGTTGGAGACCTGGCCGATGGTGGCCCGGCAGACAGCCAGGATCCGCCGCATCTCCCCTGAGGGGAGTTTCAGCAGGGCGTAGGAACCCTCCCGAGCCATGACCTGAGCGTAATTACCCGCCCCGCGCGCCAGCTGCCCGCCCTTGCCGGGTTTCATCTCCACGTTGTGCACCAGGGAGCCCAGGGGGATGACCTTTAAAGTCAAGCAGTTGCCGGGCACGATGTCGGCCTGGTCGCTGGAGACGACCTTGTCCCCGGGCTTGAGATTCTGGGGAGCCAGGATATAGCGCTTTTCCCCGTCAACATAATGTAAAAGGGCGACCCGGGCGCCGCGGTTGGGATCGTACTCTATTGAGGCTACCTTGGCCGGGACCTCCAGCTTGTCGCGGCGGAAGTCGATCAGTCGGTACAGGCGCTTGTGGCCGCCGCCCCGGAAGCGGACCGTGATCCGACCAAGATTGTTGCGACCGCCGGTGGAGGGCCGGGACCGCAAAAGGGACTTTTCCGGTCGGTCCTTGGTGATCTCCTCAAACGTGGGGTAGGTCTGGGACCGACGCCCGGGCGAGGTGGGTTTGACGGCTTTGATGGGCATAGGCTTTATCCTGGCGAGGGGCCAGAATACTGGCGACTCGCGCTAAATTTTCAGCTAAAATTATTAGCTAAATATTACCGGGCCCTGGACCGGGCCCCGAGGGGTCTGGGGCCGTCGGCTCAAGACTCCTCAAAAATCGGGATGTTCACCCCTTTGACGAGAGTGACAATGGCCTTCTTCCAGTCTGGCCGATAACCGCCCTTGCGCCGGCCCCGCCGCCGGAACTTGCCAGCGACATTGACGGTCTTGACGCTCAAGACCTTGTTGGGGAGCTTGAAGGCCAGTTCCACGGCCTGGCGGATTTCCACCTTGTTGGCCGAGGGATCGACCTCAAAGAAGTATTGGTTGTAAGGCTCGCGAGATTTCAGGCTCTTTTCCGTGACCATGGGTCGGAGCAGAATTTCGTAGGGATTTCTCATTTCAGGAGCCTTTCCTCAATGACCGGGAGGCTTTCCCGGAGAATGACCAGCCGCGAGTGGCGCAGCAGATCATAGCAGTTGAGCCCATCGACCCGCAGAACCTTGAAATTCTTGAGATTGCGGGAGGACATCTCCAGGTTGCGGTCCGGCTCCGGGGTGACCACCAGGGCCTGGCCCAAGCCCAAGGACTTCATGGACTGACAGAAGTTTTTGGTCTTGATCTCCGGCAGGGAGAACTGGTCCAGGACCAGGAGCTCATTTTCCCGCAACTTGGCCGTCAGCGCGCTCTTCAACGCTAAACGCCGGATTTTGGCCGGTGGGCGATAGTAAAAGTCGCGTGGTTTAGGCCCGAAAATGGTGCCACCCTTGCGCCACAAGGGGGAACGGCGAGTCCCAGCCCGGGCCCGGCCGGTTTTTTTCTGGCTGTAGGGCTTGCGGTTGGAAAAAGCCACCTCGGCCCGGGTCTTGGTGCAAGCGGTGCCGGCCCGGCGGGAGCGCAGCTGGGCCACCACCACCTCATGGACCAGATGGGCTTTGGGCTCCACGTCCCAGATGGCCTCGGCCAACTCTACTTCCCCGACCTTCTGAAGCTCGAGGTTTACGACGTCAACTGTGGGCATTTTCTTTCCCCTGGAAGGTTTTAAGGCTTCCCTCAGCCTTTCTTGACCAGCAAAAGGCCGCCATTGGGGCCGGGCACCGCGCCCCGGACCAGGATGACCCCGTATTCCGGGCGGACGTCGATAATCGTCAGGTTCTTAACTGTGGTCCGGGCCGCCCCGTGGTGACCGGCCATTTTCTTGCCTGGGAAGACCCGGCTGGGGTCGGCGGCGCTCCCGATGGAGCCGCCGCTGCGCGGGGTTAGACAGCCGTGGGTGGCCCGCCCCCCCCCGAAACCGTGCCGTTTCATGACTCCGGCAAATCCCTTGCCCTTGCTGGTCCCGACCACCGAGACGCGCTCGCCGGGGGCGAAGATGTCCAGAGTCACGATCTGGCCTGGGGTCAGATTATCATTGGCTAAGGGAAACTCCCGGATGAGCTGGAAGCCCCGCTCGGGGAAGCCGGCCTTGGCCGTGTGCCCCAGGGCGGGTTTGTTCGGGTGGCGGCGGACCCCAAAACCGAGCTGGACGGCCGAGTAACCATCGATCTCCTGGGAGCGGACCTGGAGAACCGAGTTGGGTCCGGCCTCAATGACCGTCACCGGGATGGAGGAGCCATCGGCGGCGAAAAGACGCGTCATGCCCAGCTTTCTGCCTATCAAACCCTTGGTCACAGCTTCAGCTCCACATCGACGCCCGCTGGCAGATCTAGCTTCATCAGAGCCTCAACCGTCTGGGGGGTCGGATCCAGGATGTCCAGTAGCCGCTTGTGGGTGCGGACCTCAAAGTGCTCGCGGGATTTTTTGTCCACGTGCGGCGACCTCAAGACGCAGGTCCGGCTCAGGCTAGTCGGCAGGGGCAAGGGGCCGGCCACTTTGGCCCCGGTGCGCTTGGCCGTGTCCACGATCTCCTGGGTCGAGCGATCCAGGAGCTTGTGGTCATAAGCCCTGAGGCGGATACGGATTTTCTGGGTATTTGTCATACTAAGCCTTTGGGCAAAAAAAGGCCGCTGAGGCCGACGCCTGAGGCGTCGACCGCGGCGGCTACTCGATTATCTCGGAAATGACCCCGGCTCCCACGGTCCGACCGCCCTCCCGGATGGCGAATCGCAGCTCTTTTTCCATCGCGATGGGCATGATGAGGGTAACGGTGAAAGTCACGTTGTCCCCAGGCATGACCATTTCCACACCTTCCGGCAAAGTCACCACCCCGGTCACGTCCGTGGTCCGGAAGTAGAACTGGGGCCGGTAACCATTAAAGAATGGGGTGTGCCGACCGCCCTCGTCGCGGTTGAGAACGTAGACTTCGGCCTTGAACTTGGTGTGCGGGGTGATGGAGCCGGGCTTGGCCACGACCTGGCCGCGCTCCACCTCGTCGCGCTTGGTCCCGCGCAGCAACAGGCCCACGTTATCGCCAGCCTGCCCCTGATCCAGGAGTTTGCGGAACATCTCCACCCCGGTGCAGACCGTCTTTTGGGGAGTCCGGATGCCCAGGATTTCCACCTCGTCGGAGACTTTGATGATGCCCCGCTCGACCCGGCCGGTAACCACGGTGCCTCGGCCGGAAATGGAGAAAACGTCCTCAATGGGCATAAGGAAGGGCTTGTCAATGTCACGCACCGGCTCGGGCACGAAACTGTCAACCTGGTCCATCAGCTCCAGAATGGCTCCGCAATGCTCGCACTCTCTTTTGCCACAGCCGCACTCCAGAGCTTTTAAGGCGCTCCCCCGAATAATGGGGGTGTTATCGCCAGGAAAGGAGTTCTTCGTCAGGAGCTCGCGCAACTCCAGATCCACCAGCTCCAGAAGCTCAGGATCGTCGACCATGTCGCACTTGTTAAGGAACACGACAATAGAGGGCACGCCAACCTGGCGGGCCAGCAGAATGTGCTCGCGGGTCTGGGGCATGGGGCCGTCATCAGCCCCAACCACCAGGATGGCCCCATCCATCTGGGCGGCCCCGGTGATCATATTTTTGATGTAGTCCGCGTGCCCAGGACAGTCAACGTGCGCGTAGTGGCGTTTAGCCGTCTCGTATTCCACGTGGCTGGCCGCGATGGTGATGCCGCGCTCTTTTTCCTCGGGAGCCTTGTCGATCCTGTCAAATGGGACGTACTCTCCCCCGCCGGCTTTGGATAAAACCAGGGTGATGGCCGCGGTTAAAGTGGTTTTGCCATGGTCAATATGACCAATGGTTCCCACGTTGACATGGGGTTTGGAGCGGTCGAACTTCTTTTTGGCCATGGTTTAGCCTCCAGGGAAAGAAAAAGTGAAAAATCAAAAAAAACCAATCGCGCGATCCTCAGGCCCGAGCCTCTTTTCTGGCTTCCCGCTGGGCGATGACTTCCTGGGCCACCCCTTCCGGCAGGCTCTGGTAGGAGCCGAACTGCATGGAAAAAGTGGCCCGGCCCTGGGTTTTGGACCTGAGCTCGGTGGAGTAGCCGAACATAGAGGCCAGCGGCACGCTAGCCTTGATGAGCCTGGCTCCGGCCAGCGACTCCATGGCGTTGATTCGGCCCCGGCGGGCGTTGAGATCGCCAATGACCTCTCCGACAAAATCTTCCGGGGTAACCACTTCCAGGTCCATGATGGGCTCAAGGATGATGGAGCCAGCCTTGCCCAGGCCCGTTTTGAGGGCCATGGAGCCGGCCATGGCGAAGGCCATCTCCGAGGAGTCCACCTCGTGAAAAGAGCCGTCGAAGAGGGTGACCTTGAGGTCGGTCACGGGAAAGCCACCCCGGACTCCACCCTTTCTGGCCGCCTCCAGGGCGCCCTCGCCCACGGCGGCGTGATACTCTTTGGGGACTGTGCCCCCGACCACGGCTGTCTCATACACCAACCCGCTGCCTGGGGGCAGCGGCTCCAGGCGCAACCAGACGTGGCCATACTGACCACGACCGCCGGTCTGGCGAATGTGCTTGTGTTCGACCTCGACCGATTTGGTGATGGTTTCCCGGTAAGCCACCTGGGGAGCCCCGAGATTGGCCCCGACCTTGAATTCGCGCAGGAGCCGGTCGACGATGATCTCCAGATGCAATTCACCCATGCCGGAAATGACCGTTTCCCCTGTCTCCTTATCCGTCCTGACCCGAAAGGAGGGATCCTCAGAGGCCAGTTTCCCCAGGGCCTGGCTGAGCTTATCAAGCTCATCCTTGCTCTTGGGGGTCAGAGCGATGTGGATGACCGGCTCGGGAATGTGCATTCTCTCCAAGATCAGGGGCTGCCGCTCGTCGCACAAGGTGTCACCGGTCGAGGAATTTTTCAGGCCCACCGCGGCCACAATGTCCCCAGCCTCGGCTTCCTTGATTTCCTCGCGCTTGTTGGCGTGCATTTTGAGGAGTCGACCGATCTTTTCCTTCTTCTCCCGAGTGGAGTTATAGACTTGATCCCCTGACTTTAACGTCCCCGAGTAGATCCGCAGGAATGTTAGATGCCCGACAAATGGATCGCTCATAAGCTTGAAGGCCAGGGCCGAAAAAGGGGCGTTATCGTCAGCCGGTCTAGTCTCCTGAGACTCCTTGGGGCCCAAGCCCTCCACAGGCTTGATGTCCAGAGGGGAGGGCAGAAAGTCGACCACTCCGTCCAAAAGAGGCTGAACCCCCTTGTTTTTAAAGGCCGAGCCCAGAAAAATGGGCACGCATTTGAGGTCAATGGTCCCCCGGCGCAGGATGGAGCGCAGGCGGCTGGCCTCCACTTCCTTGCCGTCCAGAAAATCCTCTATGAGGCTGTCGTCAATGTCAGCGAGGGTCTCAATGAGGGAACTCCGGGCCGCCCGCGCCTCCTCAAGAAGAGAGGCGGGAATGGGTTTGATCTCAAACTTGGTCAGATCCTCAATGTTTTTTGGGTAATAGAGGGCCCGCATCTCCAGCAGGTCCACCAGCCCCTCAAATTTGTCCTCAGTCCCGATGGGGATTTGCAAGAGGGCCGGTCTGGCCGCCAGGCGCTCAGTCATCTCCCGGAGACATCTTTTATAATCCGAGCCCAAACGGTCCATCTTGTTGATGAAGGCGATTCTGGGCACGCCATAGCGGTCAGCCTGGCGCCAAACTGTCTCCGACTGAGGCTGCACACAACCTACCGCGCAAAAGACAGCCACCACCCCGTCCAGAACCCGCAGGCTCCGTTCCACCTCAATGGTGAAATCCACGTGGCCTGGGGTGTCAATGAGGTTAAGCCGATGATTGCGCCAGAAACAGGTCGTGGCCGCCGAGGTGATGGTGATGCCGCGCTCCTGCTCCTGCTCCATCCAGTCCATGACCGCCTGGCCATCGTGCACCTCCCCGATCTTCGAGGAGACGCCGGTGTAAAAAAGGATCCGCTCGGAAGTGGTGGTCTTGCCTGCGTCAATATGGGCGATGATGCCGATATTGCGGGTGTTGACTATGGGAACCTGACGGGCCAAAAATATTGTCCTTTGTTAAAGCGCAAAAAATCCCCCGAGCCTTGTTGTGGAGGATCAGCGCGAAATCCAATTATCAAAGAGCGCGGGTCTTTTACCAACGGTAATGGGCAAATGCCTTGTTGGCCTCGGCCATCCGATGAGTGTCCTCTCTTTTCTTAACCGAGGCGCCCCGACCCTGAGCGGCGTCCATGAGCTCGGCGGCGAGCTTGGCCATCATGCCCTTCTCGCCCCTTTTCTGGGCGAAGGCGATGAGCCAGCGGATGGACAGCGCCGCCCGCCGATCTGGCCGAATTTCCACGGGCACTTGATAGGTGGAGCCCCCGACTCGGCGGCTTTTGACTTCCAGGGCTGGCCGCACCTGGTCCAAGGCTTTCTCAAAGATCTTGATGGGATCGTCCTTGGTCCGCTCGCCGATGAGAGTGATGGCCCCGTAGAAAATCTTCTCCGCGCAACTTTTCTTGCCGCGACGGAGCAGGTTGTTGATGAACCGGGCCACCATCTTATTGCCGAATTTGGGATCGGGAGTTGTCTCCCGTTTGGAAACCTCTCTACGCCTGGGCATTTTCCACCTTAAAAATGTTTTCGTCAGCCACGCGAAATTGTCGCCTCGCCAAACTGGGCGGCCCCTGGGAAATATTACTTAGGCCGCTTGGCCCCGTACTTGCTCCGACCCTGACGGCGCTTCTGAACTCCGATGGTGTCCAGAGTGCCGCGGATGATGTGATAGCGGACTCCAGGGAGATCCTTGACCCGGCCGCCCCGGATCATGACCACCGAGTGCTCCTGGAGGTTATGGCCCTCGCCGGGAATATAGGAGGTGACCTCCATGGAGTTGGTCAAGCGGACCCTGGCCACTCTCCGCAGAGCCGAGTTGGGCTTTTTCGGGGTGGCCGTGTAAACCCGGATACAGACTCCGCGCTTTTGGGGGCAACCCCTCAAAGCCGGGACCGTGTTTTTCTTCAACTGCGCCTTACGGCCTTTGCGGATAAGCTGGTTTATGGTCGGCATAGAACCCTTCGCTGGGAAAAGTCGCTCTTTTAGGCCAAAAAAAACCCTGGCCGGAAAAAAAGAGATAAAAAAACACCTTCACCAGGCCTTAAGACCCTTTATGAGCCAAGATTTTTTATCTCAGCCCCGGGTGCGCCCAGGAAGGTTCGGTCTCTCAACCGAATCCGCGGCCAATTAAGTAAAGCCTATCCAAAGGCTCATACTCGGATGCTTAAATAGGCCGCCTTTGCGGATTCAGACTTTATAACAAAAGGTTGGGAAGGAAGTCAAGGTTTTTTTTGGGAATAAAAAAATTTTTTTTAAAATAATTTACTCAGACCCAGATGACGTGGCCAGGCGGGAAGAGGGCCCAATATAAAGGTATAGACCCCGCCTTTCCACCCGCCGGCCTCCGGGTAGGTCCACCCCCTGGCCATTGGCTCGGTTCTCCCCAAGAAACTCCAGCAGCCTGGTCACCCCGGCCATGGGCACCGGCTCGCCCCCAGCGGGACCGGGAATCTGGGTTTGCCGGAGGAGAAAAAGAGCCAGGCGGCGCTTTTCGGCCAGGGCTAACTCTCCCAGTCTGGCCGCGAGCACCCGGATTCGGCCTCCCGGCTGAGGTTCGGCGAGGTTTAAGGCCAGTTGGGCCACCCGGTCCTCCCAGAACTCCTCCTCAGCCAGAGCCAGTTGAGCTGTCCGGCCCAAAGCCCCGACCAGAGCCGGGTTGTGATTTAAGAGCTCGGGCCAGATTTTGAGTCGCAGGTGATTGCGTCGAAAGCCGAGGTCGTCGTTGGAGGGATCCTGAATAAAGTCAAGTCCCCGGGCGTAGATGAGCCCGGCCAGCTCCTCGCGGGAAAAACCCAGTAGCGGTCGCAGAACCCGGCCTTGGCGCGGGCGGATTCCCGTCAAGGCGGAGGGCCCCCCCCCGCGGATGATTTTGAGGAGAATGGTCTCAGCCTGGTCATTGGCCTGATGGCCAGTCAGGATATAGTCGCCCCCCCATTCCGTGAGGGTCTGGCCCAGAAAGTCATAGCGGGCCACCCGGGCCGCTTCCTCCAAACCCCGGCCTCGCTTTTTGGCCAGCTCCCTGACCTGAGCCTGACCAATTTTAATCGGGGTCCCCAGGGCGGTGGCCCCAGCTTGAGCCTCCATGGCTTCCTGGCCGGATTGGGGACGCAGGTTATGGTCCAGGTGGGCGGCCAGAATCCGCTCCTGCCCTAGGCTGGCGGTGGCCAGAGCCAGCAGGGCGGTGGAGTCCAGGCCCCCGGAGAAGGCGACCAGAAATTTCAGACCATCTGGGTTAACCAGGGCCTTTAAAGCGGCCAGAAAGCGCTCCTCAAGTATTTTGGGCTCCATTTGGGCTCCAGTTGGTCGCCGGTTGGTAAGATGAGGTCTTTTGGGAATCCCCCAGGTTAAACAGGGCTGGGGCCAGCAGACAATATAATGACAATATAATATAGTTAGGAACGGAACCCAAAATTTTTGACAAAAAGTTTCTGGTTAATGATTAGCCCATCGCGGGCCGAGAAAAACTGGCCAAGGCGAGCTGGTTAGTCTGGGGTTTGCTCTGACTCCTCTTGAGGTTTTGGGATGACCAGATCAAGCCCAACAAACTCCAGTTTCCAGTTCAGGGTTGCCTCAAAATCAATTGTCACATCTTGCGCCCCTCCAATGATCAAGGCGATTTTTCAGTTTTTCAGATTCAGTTATATTCTCCATGGAAATTGAGATAATATTATCTATAATCTGGTCAAAAGCCAACTGAATCATTTTAGTCAGATTTTGATTTTTCTGGTGATGTTTTATTTCTATAATGAAATCATCAACCTCAGGAGCCTTAGAGTGAAGGTCGAGCCGACCGCCAGCCACTGATAACTCAGACTCAAAGTATTGATTGGTCATGACCGTTATGAAAAGCGCGTGGTCGAAAGCCTCTTGGGTCAGTTGGATTTCATCGGGAAGGCTTGAAAGAAAATTAAAAAAGGCATTTAACATTCTTATTTATTATTGATTATAATATTATTTTAAAAATAAATAACATAATTATAAAAAAATATCAAAATCTTAAAAAATAAGTACCTAAAAATTTCAGCCAGCCAAATTTTAAATTGCCGCAGGGGCGATGAGAATGGTGGAATTGCTGGGACAGCCTGAACTTGTGTTAAAATAAAAAAATAGTCCCTATTTGTAAAAAAACCAGGCCTGAGGCTGGTTGGTGGCTAGGAGGCTTGTCATGGCCAGGAGCGAAAAAGACCAGCTTAACAATCCCTTTCTGGCCTTGGCTGACTTAAAAAGCAAGCTCCTCGCCCAAGCCCGGGCCAAGGCTGAACGCGAGCGCCAGGGGCAGCGAGAGGCTCTGAAGGCTAAAAAGGCCGAGCCGAAAACCCCAACCGAGGTGTCCCTGGAGCCGGTCGATGATACCAGGCTGTTTTTTCAGGAGATGGCCGATGTCAAACCCTTAAAAAAACCGGCCAAAAGGCTGACCCCCGAGCCGCCCGACCCCAAGTTCTTCAAGCTACCCGAGCTCCCCGACGAGGACGCCCAGGTTCTGGAGAGCCTGACTGACCTAATCTCTGGTCGAGCGGAGTTTGACCTGACTTATTCAGATGAGTACGTGGAAGGTTCCCGTAAGGGCCTGCCGGATCAGATCGTCAATAAGTTGCGTCAGGGACAGGTGCCATTTCAGGATTATCTGGATCTCCATGGCCTGACGTTGAGCCAGGCTGAGGCGGCCATTGTGGATTTTGTCCTACGCTCGGTGTCCCTGAGAAGACGCTGTTTATTACTGGTTCATGGCCGAGGTCGTCGCTCGACCAATGGGGTGCCGGTTTTAAAGCACAATCTGGAACACCTCTTGTTGAGATGGCCAATAAAAAAACACATCCAGGCCTTTACCTCAGCCCGCCCCATCGATGGGGGAACGGGGGCTTGTTACATTCTCTTGCGACATTAAGTTTTTAGCGAGGACGAGTTATGATCACGGGCTATCGGTTTCACGAGACTTCCTGGGAAGAGGTTACCGCCGGGGAGGAGCCTGATTGGTTGGATCTGGAAAAACCTGAGCCAGACGAGTTAGCTGAGTTGGCCAGCCGGCTGGATTTGCCGCCCCATTTTCTGACTGACCCTCTCGATCCTCGGGAAAGGCCCCGTTTGGACGATGAGACGGGCTGCTTTTTGATCATAGTCCGAGCCCCCTTGATCCGGGAAGACCTCCAAAGCTGTTTTGAGACCGTGCCATTGGGCTTTATCCAGACCCAGGGGCGGATTTTGACCATCTGCCGGGAGCCTGGCCTAGTTAAGCAGTTTTTGAGCCGCCAGACGCGCAAACCCAGGCGGATTAGCGGCGACAGCTTAATCTTTAAGGCGTTTATTGAGATCTCCACGGATTTTATTCACCAATTGGAGGTCCTGGAGGATTTGGCCGAGGAGGCCGAGAGACATTTAAGCAAATCTCAACACAATGACCAGATCATGACTTTGTTGACCATTGAGAAAGCCTTGATTAACTACTCAGTGGCCTTGCACTCCAACCGGGCCATCCTGGAAAAGCTCATGTCCCGGGTGGCCTTTCCTTTGAAAGAGGAGCAGGTTGACTGGCTTGAGCGGGCTTTAACCGAGAATCAGCAGGCCATTTTCACAGTTGAGATTTTTGGTCAGATTGTCGGTAGCATGGGCGACGCCTTTGGAGTCATCATTTCCAATAACCTCAATAAAGTCATGAAGTTCTTAACCGGGGTGACCATCATCCTCATGGTCCCCACGCTTATAGTCGGGGCCTATGGCATGAACGTGAGTCTGCCTATAGCCGAGCGCTGGTGGGCTTTCTACGCCCTGTCCGCGCTTTGCCTGGCTTTGTCAGTGGCGATATGGGTCTTTTTCTACCGGAAAAAATGGATCTAGCCCGATGAGGGGTAAATTCGCTCCCTCTTAAAAGAGCGGACACCACGCCTGAGCCTGGCCGGCGGCTTTAGCCCATTCATTTTAGCGGTATATCCTCAACCTGAGTCATCCAAGTATTTTTTTCTTCTTATTATGACATTTTAAAAGTAAATAAAATTAATTTAACTATTCATCAACAAAATTTAATGAGCTTCTCCGAACACAATTATCAGTGAGTTCCCGGAACAAACGCTTAACCCTGCTCAACCATGAAGATGATGTCGGGGTAAAGTAAAAATGAAACCTGGGAAGGTTATTCAACCACTCTTTAAAAAGCGCGTTTTTATTCTTTGCGTAGTTGTCCTTAACTAAGTGTTTTTCCTTATCTTTCGGCAATTCATCTTCTAGTTGATCCAGAAAATGAACAGAATCTTGACTTATGGATCTTTCCACCCAAATGCCTTGAACAATTCCAAAGTTAACCTCTAGAGCGGCGAAAAGAAATGTACTTCCTTTTTGTTTATAGTCGAGCTCATAACTCGCTGGGTGGCCTGACGAGGAAATTGGAGAGAGCTGTGGCCTCTCAAGAGGCTGAATCTGATTTTTTCATCCAAGCAAACGACTAGGGAGTTCTGCGGCGGTTCGGTTTAAAGGCCAGTTACATTTCGGACCTTTTCAACATAATTTGGATCGTTCTCAGTTTGAATGTCTTAAGAAGGTGGGGCTTTAAATTAGCTGCCTTCCATATGGACTGAACAGTTGAATGGCTCCAGCCAACTTCTTGACTCATTAGCCTTAAATTCCATTGCGTCATAACTCAATTACCCGGTCACGTAGTAGTGGTTTTACTCGCGACGTCGTTAAAATAATCGGCCCTTACTTTCGGAGGATAACCGGGCTGGGGAGCGTCATTGAGGGTGTAAACAATCATGAGCTTATTCTGAAAGTTGAGAGGGCCGAATCCATCGAATAAGGTCTTAGCCGGTTGACTGGAGACGGGCAATTAAGCCGTAACCGTTCACCTACGATAAAGGGATGAGGTTTGAAATAGCCTCAATGATTACCAGGGTCAGGCTTTGGACTTAACGGTTCAGAGACTACGTTGAATAAAAAGCCTAAAGACCAACGTCAGAACGCTTCTTCAGTTCTGACCTCTTGAAGACTCATTTGTGGACAAGCCTGAACAGGGGGGAAACGGAGTGGGTCACGGGCCGATACTCAACATTCCCGAGAAGACGTTCATTTAACGAATAATCTGACCGCTATAGGCTTTTATCGGCGTTTCATTCGCAAGTATTCGTTGGTGAAAAAAATTAAAAACCCTTAACCCCGCGCGCTCCAAGACGGCCAGAAAAATGAGGGAACAAAAGCGGGCCAAGATCGACAAAATGGTCTCGCGCGCTATTACTCTATTGGACCGCCAGGCTGAGGACAGCGTTGTTCAGCTATTGAGTTTACAGGTTGACCCAGGAAGCCAAACAACCGGATTCGCTTTAGTTCGGAAGACCGAAGAATCGGAGGCGACAGAGCCGGTTGCAACATTTATCTCTTCGCTAGAGGGGGCTCTTCGCCAAGACCAGATTCGTAAGAGTTTACAACAGCGGGCCGCTTATCGCCGCCGGCGGAGAAGCGCGAATCTGAGATATCGAAAACCCGGTTTAACAACCGGGCCAAAATAAAGGGCTGGTTGGCTCCGTCTGTTCAGCGCGTCGGGGAAGGGCAGGTCAGATTAATGGAGAAAACGCTGACTCTGGGGAACGGGTCCAGACTCAAGACAATCGGTCGAAATTGGATATCCCGAAGACTCACGCGTTAGACGCGGCTCGCGTGGCTAAGGTCTCTAGACTGATCGACTGGAATCAGCCGACTTTGGGGATTAA
This sequence comes from Deltaproteobacteria bacterium, assembly GCA_031276635.1. Classification (GTDB taxonomy): domain Bacteria; phylum Desulfobacterota; class Desulfarculia; order Adiutricales; family Adiutricaceae; genus JAIROO01. The sequence continues at coordinate 32,466 of JAISMU010000089.1, forward strand.
ATCGATGGGTCGAGGGCCAAGACAAAGGCCGCTGGTTACAGCCCAGAGGTTCCCGCGAGAGAATAAGATCAGGCCGAAAGCGCCGGACGCCGGAGAAAGAGATTCCTGGATTCAGGACTGGCGCTTTGGTTGAGGCTGTGATTCCCGAGGGGAAGTGTCAAGGTTATCCCCAGGGCCTGGTAGCGCTTAGGAAAAGTGGCCGATTTGATATTAAAACTAATTGCCCTGGAATAACGGTCAAACCTGGAAAAATTGGGGTAAATTGGCGGCGCGTCCGGTTACTCCAAAGAAATAATGGCTATGATTATGCAATTCTAAACCTGTCAGCTCTCATTATCGAAGTTGATAATATTTTACTCCTCAATTTCAAGGGTTAAGTTTAGACCTCGGGAGCCTAGGGTTTAAGCCACGAAACCAATTTTACTCTCCCTTGTGAACGCTTACTAAAATTCGTTACCTCTTAAAAATGCTAACCCGCGCTGGAATTTGGTGGCCTCAATAGCGGCTTTAGCCCTTTCCATTCTGGCCATCAAATAGTAGGTTTTTTTCTTATCACGATGACATTCGATAAACGAATAAATTTAATTATCCAACTCATCAGCGTAATTAAAGGACCCTGAACAAGCTTTTAAGTGAGTTCTTGGAACCACCGTTCAACAAAAAGGATGAGGTCGGAAGAAAGCGCGGTTAAACCAAGAAATTTTTTAATCAATCTTATACAATTGAGATTTTATAAGTAGTGTATTCGTAAACAATTAAGCGTTTTTTTACAAAGAAACGCTGAAGACAAATCTAGAGCGCCTCACAAGAGCGGCGAAAAGAAAGTTCTTCCATTTCGTTATATTCGCGCTCATATAGGAATTGCTCACTACTCGACGACTCAAGAGGTCAAGGGGAGCAAATTCAGGGATTGAATCGTTTAGAGGCTTTGGGCCAGCTCCTTAATGCCTTGACTCAGGGGCGACTGAGGACAGGCTTCCACCAGAGGTTTTTGGACTTTTTCGGCCAGACGGGCGGCTTTAGGATCATATGGTAGGCGGCCCAGGACTTTTAAACCAGTCTTCTGGGCCAGGGCCGCGACGTTTTCAGGGTCATGGATTTGAATATTTTGGCCGCATTCCGGGCAGATGAGAATAGACTGGTTTTCCACCAGGCCGAGGATCCTGGTTTTGGAGGTGTTTAGACAGGAAATGGCTTTGCTGACATCGGCAATGGCCAGGCGGTGGCCAGTCACGACCACCAGGGCGGTCAGGTCTTTGATCTGCTGGATAATGGTCAAGGTCTCGTCCCCGGTTCCCGGGGGCGAGTCAATGAGGAAATAATCCAGTTCCGGCCAGGCCGTATCTGTCAGAAACTGGGCGATGGCCCGCATTTTTCGGGGACCCCGCCACATGACAGCTTGACTTTCATCAGTCAAAAGGTGCTGAATTGTCAGGACCCACAACCCGGGAATGGCCTCGATCGGGAGCAGGCGACCGCGGTCGTCAGCCGTCAATTGGGCGTCCAGGTATAAGGCCCCGGCCAGATCCGGCCCGTGCAGGTCAATGTCCAAAAGGCCAACCCGCTGGCCTGAGCGAGCTAGATGCCAGGCCAGGTTGGCGCTGATGGTAGTTTTACCGACCCCGCCCTTGCCGCTGAACACCAGGTATTTCCGGCCCAGCCTGGCCAGGACTCCGGCCGTTTCTTTTTGCCGGATTTCACGGTCAAGATCTGCGAATGTCGTCGGCATGGTCAATCAAGCTGGCGATAAAAAATAGCCCTCACTCAGCGGGTGGTTAGATTGTTGAGCAACTGGTCGCTGAAGTCCAGGCGCTCCCTCAGTAATTGGTTTTCATTTTGGAGCAGGTTGAGCTTACGGTTAAGCTCCGCGTTCGCTTTCTCCAAGTTGTCGTTTTCCTCTGACAAGCGCTGAATCAGCTCGGATCTCGCCAAGTCTCGGGCTTTTTCCTCTTCCTGGTTAGCGTCACCGGTGGGCTCAACCACTAGGACAGCCGAGGAGGAATCCTCGGCAGCCACATCCTCACCCGGCTTGGGCTCAACTGACGCCTTGTTCGGTTCGGCGGTTTTGGCGGCAGTGGGCGTGGCGCCCTCTGGAGCGCTGGAAGCCTGGTCTTGGTTATTCTCTACCGGCTTGGGCTCTTCTGGGTTGACGGCGAGGGCGGGCTGGACCTTGGTCTCAGCTGGCGGGGTAGGCTCGCTTGTTGTTGACTCAACCTTGGTCTCAGCTGGTGGGGCGGGTTCGCTTGTCGCTGGCTTAACCTTGGCATCAGCTGGCGGGGCGGGTTCGCTTGTTACGGGCTCAACCTTGGTTTCAGCTGATGGGGCAGGCGTGGCGGGAGAGCTTTCAACCTGGGCGCTCTCAATCGGGCTGGGCTCAACTTTCTCGACTTCCGCCGGGGTTGTCTCGGCGGGAGATCCCGCAGTGGCTTTCTGGCTCTCAGACCGGTTGGTGGAGTAATAGAAGTCAGCGTCCCGATAAACGCCGCGGATGCCTCTGGCCAGCTCAGTGTTTTCGCTCAAGGGCCGGAAGGCTAAAAAGCCAGGAATAAGCAGAATCAAAAAGGCCAGACCATAAAAGAAAGGGGCGAAATGGAGGGGCGGTTTTTTCCGCAGAAGCTTGGCTAATTGGGCCTTGAAGGCGAACAAGGCGGCCAGTAGGGGGATCAGCAGGCCCATAAGGGCCTGGGGCCACAGAAATGTCGGCAGAGTCTGAGTTACCCGGGCAGGTGAGCGGTTCAGGGCGGCCAGGGTCAAGTCCGGCCCCTCAGTCCCAGTCAGAATCAGGGAGAGGCTGTGAAAGAGGCTCAGGCCGCTGCCCAATATTGGATAGAACAAGGCGAACGACAGAAGGATGGCGATCCCGGGCTTTTCTCGGCCATATGAGCGCCAGACTACCCAGAAGACCACGATCCAGGCCAGAATGAGGGTGGTCGCCCAAAGGATGGGGAAAGACAGCCCCGGGACCATCTGGGCCTCAGGGTTATAAAGGCTGGTCAGAGCCAAAGCTAAGGCCAAGCCGATTCCGGCTAGGCTGGCCCGGGCCGGCAAACTGATAAAATGGAAGGTCGGGATAGACACTAACAAGGTGGCCAGAGCCAGAACCAGGCCTGACCATGCGTAGGGGGTGTCATGGATGAAGCTGATTGCCGACCAGAAGACTAAAATGAATAGTGACAAAATGTAAAGAAGAAACCAGCCCATGGTCTTGACGGGCGATTTTTTCTGAGCTGGACCGACCTTGGGCTGGTCACCCAAAGTATTAAGATCTCTCATCTGGTCCCGCCCATTGGCCAGGTCTTGGGCCGCCTGACTGATAATGGTCGAGGATTCGGTGGCGTCGAGGCCCGGCCCGTTGGATTTGGCCAAATCTTCTGACATAGATACCCCTCCATTGTAAGTAGCCCTTAAAATTATGTTACCATAGACTGTAAAGTGAGGCAAACCAACCGGCGTCAGCGACATTTTTAAATTTGTTCTGGCCCCCCGAAGGGTTTGGCTAGTGTAAGTATTATGTCGAAGCAAAATAAAATGTCCTGTTAATTTGGGTAGCTTTTTTAAAATAGCATTAAATAATGTTAAAAATTTTTAATTTAGACCAATCAGACTAAAATAAGTATTTTAGTTTTATTTTAATAAAATAGAAATATTTTTTGAAATTTTGCTATTATTTAACCACCAAAGCGGACTTCAATTAGGGACTATATCTTTTGTCTACCCGCTCTTAACGTCCTCAACCTGAATTTGTTGTAACCTTCCATTAAATTTGAGCGTATATTGGATTGAATAACTATAAAATTTTCATTATATTTGTAATTTATGTTTTAGAAAAAAATTTTATTAAACATATAAATAGGCATAATTTTTGAAACTTTAAAATAGCTACTAATTAACAATGTAAAGTTCTACAAATTACTCTATTCTCTTTATTTCTTTGATGTATATATCAAATAATATATTTATAATATTATTTATTAAATTTTTAATTTATAATGTGAAAGTAATCGTTAATTTAAGTTTTAGTGGTATTATTGAAAATTTCATGATTTAATGTTATATATAAGTTAAAATAGCTATCTTAATCATTATACATGATACTGACAAAAAAATTATTTATTTACCAATGTATACAACCATTAAAAGAGGCATAAAATAGCTGATGAACAGAATTTAAAGTAATTTTTAGATTTTAAATTTAATAAAGTAAATATTATAAATTATTATATAAATTATTTTTTATATTAAATAATACAAAAAATAGGGAGTCTAGGGTTTAAGCTGATGCCCTCGCAAAAAGTCATTCTTTCTGGAATAACAATTAATAACATATTGAAATCACTAAATTAATTTAAGGCAAGATTTTAAAAACCAAGGTTTTTGCGAAGGAGTCCTAAGCTGCGGAACCAATTTTACTCTCCCTTGTGAACGCTTACGAATGCTGGAGCCTCAGGACTTCTTCGACTAGCGAATTGACCAAGGTTTAGCCTTACGCCAGTTCCAAAGATTATGTGTCGATTAACCAAAAATTGACACCATAATCATGGAAGTTAGATGAAAAGAAATTATTGACTGGACCTACCTGGAGCTGAGTTTCTATTATCTGATAAGCTTCAACGCTAAATGGGTTTTTGCCTGTGGAGTTAGAAGCCTAGAGTCTCTGCGCTGATGGCGAGAGCGAATTTGAAGGGTGTTGCTTCAGGCCAAAGCCTGGAAGCCCGCTCATCTGGTCTTCGGGCCGCCTTGACTCGCCGCTGGCGAGAAGTTTTGGTAAATTTTGATTATTTTGGTGGCCAAAATTAGAATGGTTGAGCGGGATCTCGTTGAGGCTCGGGATAATTCCAGGGCAAATTCATTTTAAATTAACCTGACTCGCCTAATTGGGGCGGGGAGATGGATCAACCCATGTCACCAAAAACCAGTCCGATCGCCCGAATGACCAAAGCCTATCGGCATCTGGAGCGTTTGACCGAGCTGACCCGGGTCATGGTCAAGTTTGGGTTCGGGGATCTGTTTGATACCCTGGGGTTGGGGGTAATTTTAGTCCGAGCCCGCAAGTTGGTGGGCCTGGCCGAGCGGCCCCCTGGCTTGACCCGGCCGCAGAGGCTGACCATGGCTCTGGAGGAGATGGGTCTGGTTTTTGTTAAGCTCGGACAGTATCTTTCCACCCGCCAGGACATCATGCCTTCTGAGTATCTCCAGGAATTCGCCCGGCTTCAGGATTCCGTGCCGGCTTTACCTCTTTCGGAGATTCTGAACATTATTAAGGTAGAGCTGGATGAAGATCTGTTTATGGACGTCTCTGAGCAGCCCTTGGCCGCGGCTTCCATTGGCCAGGTCCACACGGCCCTGTTAAAGAGTGGTCAGGAGGTTGTGGTCAAGATCCGGCGCCCGGGGTTGGAGAAACAGGCTCAGACTGATCTGGAGATTCTTTCCGAACTGGCTGGGCAGGTGGAAAAACATCTGCCTTTTTTGGCCTATATCCGTCCTGTCGATCTGGTAAGCGAGTTTAAGAGATCCCTTCTGGCAGAGCTCAACTACCGCCGGGAGGCCTTCAATCAGTCCCGCTTCCTGCGACTGCATTCCCAGAATCCAGAAATCAAGATTCCATTTTTATATAGATCTCTGTCTACTGACAACATCCTGGTAATGGAAAGAATCCGTGGCGTAAAAATTAATGATATTGAGGGGTTAATAGCGGCCGGGCACGATCTGCGGGAGCTGGCCAGGCTGGCTTCCCGGGTGGCCCTGGAGCAGATTATGCGATTTGGGTTTTTCCACGCCGACCCTCACCCTGGCAATCTCTATATTCAACCTGGCCCCACCCTAGCTTTCATAGACTTTGGCCTGGTTGGTCAGTTGGACCGCCGGACCCGGGACTTGATCTTTCGATTGGGGCTGGGCGTGGCCCGACAGAACCCTTTGGTCGTGACCCGGGCTATCTTGGGGCTAACCATCCAAGAGGGGGAAGTAGACCGGGATCGGTTAGAGATGGAGATTAGCGTCTTTATGGAGACCTATCTTTCCGGTACCTTGGGAGAGCTGCGTTTGGGGCAGTTTCTCAGGGACGCCCTGGATCTTTTATATCAGCACCAGCTGCGTTCTCCTCCGGATCTGCTGCTCCTGGTCAAGGGTCTGGCCCAGTACGAGGGCGTGGGCACCAAACTGGCCCCAGACTTCCAGATTACTGAGGAAGCCAAGCCGGTTCTGGCCAGCCTTTACAAAAAAAGGTTTACCCCGGGCTGGTGGGCTCAAACGCTGAAGAGACGGAGTCTGGAGCTCATTAGTTTTCTAGAGGGAATGCCGCGGGACCTAGAACCGCTGTACCAGAGCCTGAAAACCGGTCGCCTCCAGACCGATATGGCCATCAAGGACCTTGATAGACTCGGCCAATCCATCAGCAAAGCCAGTTACCGGTTGGCCGTGTCTGTGGTTTTGGGGGCTCTGGTTATCGGTTCGGCCCTGGTTGTGCACTCCAAGATCCCACCTTTGTGGCGGGGGCTGCCGATTCTTGGCCTGGTGGGTTTTCTGGCTGCCGCGATTATGGGGTTCTGGCTGGTAATGGACTATCTCCGTCGCGACAAAGGCGATTGAGCTCGCCCTAGAGGCGGGGGATTTTTTTTGTCTTTTGGTCATAAAAATTCCTGTAACGGTTCACCCACGATAAAGGGGTGGGGTTTGAAATAGTCCCCATGGTTACCAGGGGCAGGCTCTGGATCTTACTGTTTAGAGACTGACACCTTCTCAAAAACCTCGGTTTTTAAAATCATGCCTTAAATAAAATTTGTGATTTCAATATGTTATTAATTGTTATTCCAGAAAGAATGACTTTTTGCGAGAGCATCAGAGACTACGTTGAATAAAATGCCTAAAGACCAACGTCAGAACGCTTCTCCTTTTCTGACCTCTTCAAGACTCATTTGTGGACAAGCCGGAACAGGCGGGAAACGGAGTGGGTCACGGGCCGATACTCAACATTCCCGAGAAGACGTTCATTTAACGAATAATCTGACCGCTATAGGCTTTTATCGCGCATCATTCGCAAGTATTCGTTGGTGACAAAAATTAAAACCCTTGACCCCTCGCGCTCCGAGACGGGCCAGAAAACTGAGGAACAGAAGCGGGCCAAGATCTACAAAATGGTCCAGTTCACTATTATTCTATTGAACCGCCAGGCTGAGGACAGCGTTGTTCAACCATTGAGTTTACAGGTTGACCTAGGAAGCCAAACAACCGGGTTCGCCTTAGTTCGGAAGACCGAAGACCTGGAGGCGGAAGAGTCGGTTGCAATGTTTATCTCTTTGATAGAGCGGTCTCTTCGTCAGGGCTTCCAACAGCGGGCCTCTTATCGCCGCCGGCGGAGAAGCGCGAATCTGAGATATCGAAAACCCTGTTTTAACAACCGGGCAAAAAAAGAGGGCTGGTTGGCTCAGTCTGTTCAGCTCGTCGGGGACAGGCAGGTCAGATTAATGGAGAAACCGCGGAGACTGGCCCCGATAGGGGAGATAGTTAGAGAGAAGTCCAAGTTAGAGACCCAGGCGATGGAGAACCCGGAAATAGCCAGGGTCGAATATCAGCGGGGGACTTTGGCGGGCTATACGGCCAGGGCGAGCGCCCTGAGAAACGCGGTTATAAATGGGTTTATAGCTAGACCAAAGAGGGGAAATTAGAGGTTGATCATTTGGTCTCCAAGGCTAAAGGCGGGAGTAATCAGCCCTCTAATCTGGTTATAGCGCGCGCCTCTGGTAAGCGGAAGAAGAGCGATAAACCCGCTAAAGAATTTTTGGCTAAGGAACCGGAAAAGCTAACCCGGATCCAGTCTCAGGCCAAACGATCGCTGAAAGACGTGGCGGCTATGAATGTTACCCGCTGGACTCTATGGAATAATGTTTAGGAGTTCGGGCTACCAATGACTCTGGGGAACGGGGGCCCAGACTCAAGACAATCGGTCGAAACTGGACCTCCCGAAGACCCACGCGCTAGACGCGGCTCGCGCGGCTAAGGTCTCTAAACTGCTCGACTGGAATCAGCCGACTTTGGGGATTAAATCGATGGGTCGAGGGACAAGACAATGGACTCTGGTTACAGCCCAGGGGTTCCCGCGAGAGAATAAGAACGGGCGGAAAGCGCGCCGGCCGCTGGAGAAAGAGATTTCTGGACTCAGGACTGGAGCTTTGGTTGAGGCGGTGATTCCCGAGGGGAAGTATCAAGGTTAGCGCCAGGGCCGGGTAGCGCTTAGGAAAAGTGGCCGATTTGATATTAAAACTAATTGCCCTGGAATAACGGTCAATCATGGAAAAATTTGGGTAAATTGGAAGCGCGTCCGGTTACTCAAAAGAAATAATTGCTATGATTGGGCCATTTCAAAACCTGTCAGCGCTCATTATAAGAGTTAATAATTTTTATTCCTCAATTTCGGGAGGTAAGTTCATACATAGGGAGTCCAGGGTTTAAGACACGGATCCAATTTTCCTATCCCTTGTGAACGCTTCCAAACTCCTGAGCCGACTTAGTTAAGACAGCGTTGTAAAAAGCCATGAGTTTTTGAAATCATACCTTAAATAAAATCAGTTATTTCAGTATGACACTAAAAGTAATTCCAGAAAGAAAGATTTTTTGCGAGCGCGCCAGTTAAGCTCAAGGGAAACGAAAGTTTTGTTGTCAAGGCCCGGGGTCTGTGCTATAAACTGTAAAGTTAATTCTTGAGACGAATTTTTAGTTCAGGGATATTCACCCTCGTTTTTTCCAGAGTTATTTATTTATTTTTTGGATATTGAAATATACTTCAATCTAGTTCTCTTCCACAAAATAGACAAAAGACTAATCTCTGAAAACAAACGAGTCTTTGTATTAATGGTTTTTTGAAAACCATTGTTTTCAAAAATTTTCTTCTTTTGTATATTTGGAGGTTTTATAATGGCACCAACCAACAGCAAGGTTATTGAAGACCTTAAGGCCGCCTTCGCCGGCGAGTCTCAGGCCAATCGGAAGTATCTGGCTTACGCCAAAAAGGCTGATGAAGAGAAGCTGCCCTACGCGGCTAAGATCTTCCGGGCGGCCGCCGAGGCGGAGACCATTCATGCCCACAGCCACTTCCGGGTGCTTGATGGGGTCAAGTCAACAGCGGAGAATCTCCAGGACGCCATCTCAGGTGAAACCTTTGAGTTCACCAAGATGTATCCGGCCATGATCGAAAATGCCAAGGCCGCCAATGACAAGACGGCTGAGCGGGATTTCCACCTGGCCAACGAGGCCGAAAAGGTCCACGCCGAGCTTTTTAAGAAGGTCGCCGCCGATCCCACTAAGCCCGCCCCTAAAGTCTATGTTTGCAAGGTCTGCGGTCATGTCCACGAGGGCTCGATCCCGGATCAGTGCCCCATCTGTGGTGGCAAGTCCCAGGTTTACTCCGAGGTCCTCTAAAAACATACCGCCTGACTCTTCCCGGGGCAGGGGGATATTTTTGGTTTTTTTTCAAGGGATCCCCGCAAGGGGGTCCTTTTTTTTTGACCGAAGAAAAATTTTTTTTGGCCCCCATGAATCAAGGGAAAATATTTTTTTTATCTGTCTAACCTCTTGAAATATCCCATTATTTTAAGTCATCCGACTTGCCCCCTCCAGTTATATTTTAAAACTTAAATAAACAAAAAAATAAATTGAGAATTAAAATTTTAAATTGTAAAAAAGATAAGAAAGGCCAGGGCTTGAAAAATATTTGGCGGCTGGGTATTCTATCCTCATGAACATTCGTTCGTGAGTTGTGAGGCTCGGCATAAAAATTTTAACATTTTGGGGAAAAAAGCTGTCTGCCACATCAGGGCGGTTAAAATTAAAAAAATATAAATAAGATCTTCGTCATATTTTCTTAAGACATAGCTATTGAAGCTGAGGGTGTATTTTAGGAATTAATTTTCCCTTAAACCTGCCAGTGGTTAAGTGCTCGCGGCCTAGCTCTTCTGACTGAGAGTTAAGCTGTAATTCTCAAAGTAGCTCCCTGGTTATAAGTAATCTCGCTAAAAAAGCCGGCCCAGATAGAGCCAGGCGGTTCAGGAGGTGGATTTTGACTTGTAATATTCGGGTTGACGCCATAGAGACCTTGCCAGAGAAAATTTTGGCCGGTTACTGCGCCATCGTCAGTCCCGAAGGTATCCCCAATCTTTATGACAAGCTCTGGAGAGCCTTCTTGTTTCGGATGAGCCAGGCGGGGGACTTAGCTGACCGCTCTTACTATGGGGTGTGTTGCAACCTTCAGGCCAATGGGCTTTTCGAGTATTGGTTGGCCGTGGAAGTCGACTATGGGGACAGGGTGCCCAGAGATCTGATTCCCTTCCATCTGGAGGGGGGAACCTATGGCTGTAGCGTGGAGAGCCCAGGGGTTAGCCTACCGACTATTTATAACTCCTTGGTCAATAACTGGACCGCCCCGGCGGATTACACTATGGACTGGAAAATGCCATTATTTGAGATTTTCAGCCCAGATCTGGGGCGGCGGGGACCGGTAAAGATTTGCCTGCCACTTCAGTTTTCAGTGCTCAACTATAAAGATTATTTGTCTGTGTATTTAGGGGCTTGAGATATATAGTGGCGACGCGCGCGTGAAATTTACTAACGATCAAATGATAATATTTTTAATTTGTAGGCAAGAGAAAACCAACTATCGTCAAGCTTAGAGCGGGTTGAGCTGGATCTTAGCAATTTTACGGCTAGGCTCTAAGGGACATCGAACGAATAATTTTATTCAAGCGGGCGCGCTCGTCCAAAGCCAAGCTTTGCGCTCAAATCGGGCAGAGGTGGCGAGCGTGCCCTCAGGACGGGTCGCGTCAAGCTCAGGACTTAGACTTTATAGCCTCCAGACTTGCTGGAAATCGGCTCTTGCTAT
>JAISMU010000118.1 GCA_031276635.1 Deltaproteobacteria bacterium
AAATGGATGGATAGCCAGACTATAAAAATGAGCGAGTTATTAAAGGAGTTCCAAAAATTTTGGGCCCTCCATTCTGATAAATACCTTCAGGGCGTCAGGTACGTGGAAGCCGGACCTCATTTTTTGCTTTCGGCCTTCTTGTTCATCGTAGTCAATGGGGGAGCCACGGTCACCAATGAATTCGCCGATGGGTTGGGTTACGCTGACATTGGCGTTCAGTACGCCGGGCGCAAATATCTAATTGAGCTCAAAATCAAAGATAACGAGGCCAGTCGGGCCAAGAGCCTCAAACAGCTTCTGGGCTATATGGATAATGCCTTGGCCAAGGAAGGCTGGTTGGTTGTTTTTAATCGTAAACCTAATAAAGACTGGGCTAAAAAAGCTACTTGGGAGGAAAAATCTTACCCAGGCGGTAAAAAGATTTACATAGTTGGCTGCTGATAGCGCGCTGGAGAGGATATATAGCCGCTTTTTCTCCAACGCGCGGTTACTTAACCTTTAAATTTTGGAGGTTCCCAGGTCTTGTTTCCCAGGCGCAAGCTGTTATTTAAAGTCTGATAGGTCGCTGTCAGACCTCTGATTTAGGCGACTGTTCTTGAATTCCCGCCTTTTTCAGTCCCCTTGCCTTAATGGCAGAGGACAAAGTTTATGAGCCGACAGACTACCAGGGCCTTTTTAACGAGCAAGCGCCTTGAATTGGGGAGAATCGTCTTAAAATCTATAATCCGACAGGCGCCTAGCCAAATTTAAGAATGCTGTTTTTCGAGGAGTTTCCAAAATCATCATTTTTGGGTATAATAAAAAAAATCATTATTGAGTCAACCACCTGGCCTGAGATAGGCGAGAGAAAGCTCCCCGGGCCCCGCCCCGGCCTTTGTGGCCCAAAAAATAAGGCTCACATGGCCCCAACTTCGTCCAAGATATTTAACGTTGCTGGCCATTGCCTCCCGTCGAAGCACTACATGCTGCCGGCCTTGCCCCGGTTGCCTGACATTCAAGGCTTGATAGACCGAGAGCAATATTTTGTCCTCCACGCCCCCCGCCAATCTGGCAAAACGACCGTCATTAGGCAAACCGTCAATAGCCTAAACGAGAATGGGTCGTATCACGCCCTATATTGCTCCCTGGAAACGTTTCGCGATATTTCCAGATCTGACGAGGCTATGTCCAACCTCGTAGGCGTTCTTCATAAAGTTGTGAGGAATTCCAAAAGCGAGTCCCTGAAAAAATTATTGAAAACAAATTTTTAACCAACTTGGAGGCCTTGCCCGAATACAAAGTCATTCCGTTAAACGTTTTTTTAAGTGCTTTATGCGCTCAGTTAGACAAAGACTTGGTCATTTTTTTCTATGAGGACGACTCTCTCTTGGAGCGTCCGCTACTGTCTTTTTTGTCCCAACTGCGGATCGGTTATGTGGAAAGAGATAATGTTCCTTTGATCAACCTCTAATTTCCTCTCTTTGGACCCGTGATAAACCCATTTATAACCGCGTTTCCCCTGACCGCATAGCCCGCCAAAGTCCCCCGCTGATATTCGACCTCGGCTATTTCCGGGTTCGCCACCGCCTGGGTCTCAAACTTGGTCGTCTCTCTGGCTATCTCCCCTATTGGGGCCAGTTTCCGCGGTTTCTCCATTAATCTGACCGGCTCGTCCCCGACGAGCTGAACAGACGGAGCCAACCAGCTCTCTTTTTTGGCCCGGTTGTTAAACCGAGGTTTTCAATATCTCAGATTCGCGCTTCTCCGTCGACGGCGAAGAGCGGCGCGCTGTTGGCGGCCCTGACGAATCTGGTCCTGACGATGAGCCCGCTCTAGCAAAGAGATAACCGTCGCAACCGGCTCGGCCGCCTCCGGGTCTTCGGTCTGCCGAACTAAAGCGAATCCGGTTATTTTACTCCCTGGAGCAACCGGCAAACCCAATGGTTGGACAACGCTATCCTCAGCCTGGCGGTCCAACAAGGTAATAGTAAATGGGACCAATTTATAGATCCTGGCCCGTTTCTTTTCCTTCAGTTTTCTGGCCCGTCTCGGAGCGCCAGGAGTTAAGGGTTTTTATTTTTGTCAACAACGAACACTTGCGAATGAAGCGCCGATTAAAACCTATAAAGGCCAGATTATTCGTTAAATGAACTTCTCCATTTCTTCGGGAATGTTGAGTATCGGCCCGGGACCCACTCCGTTTCGCGCTTTTTCCGGCTTATCCACAAATGAGTCTTCAAGAGGTCAGAACTGGAGAAGCGTTCTGACGTTGGTCTTTAGCCATTTTATTCAACGTAGTCTCTGAACCGTAAGATCCAGAGCATGACCCTTGTAACCATGGGGGGCTATTTCCAACCCCACCCCTTTATCGTGGGTAAACGGTTACTCTTCTTCTTATATCTGAGATCGAGAATAATTTCCGCTCAAACAATGGTAGGCCCACAAAGGACCTCTATACAATGGTGAATTTAGTTGTTCTTCAGTAATATTTTGATTTAACTGACAAGGAAATCTGCCTCAACCTGACCACCAACCTCCTTTGGCTAGCCGCCCTCAATCTCACTTCTTTTCTGACGCCAGTTGCATCTTTAGCTCTCGCTTTTTGTGAGGTTTTCGTCATAATTTGAAGAAACCTCTTAGTTTCCTGACCCGAATCACTGGGCTCAAGCGATACGATACCGTGGCTTAAAGGCTGTAAGTCTGGCCACAATCTTCAAGGCCCTTGGGGGCTAACATATAGGCCCAATAAAAATTAACAATTACAGATAATTTACGGCCAAAAATTTTTTTCTCGGCCCCAATTTTTTTCTTTTTTCCCGAGGTTTAAAACCCGGTTCCCTCACTGATTTTCCTTAAATTTAACCTTTTGCTTTAAATTTTTTGACTCATTTTCGTTAAAACCTAATTTTATTTTCTCGCCCTAAATAAATAGCCATATTTTCAAAAACCAGGTTTTAGCGACGACCTCAATATTATCAGGCGTATTTTATGAAAAAATGAAATTTGGCCCGCGCGTTAAATCTACGCCAATACCATAAAATTAGTCAATTTCTCGTAGTAAAGCTGATCGGCGCGCTCAATTCCAGATAGTTCAAACCCAAAGACTCGGGAAGGGGTGGGAATGGCGAAGAGCGTCGCAACAAAGCCAAGGCCTCCTCGTCCAGGACCGGAAACCCCGAGCTGGTCACCAACCTGGCGGCTGAGACCCGCCCATTGGGGTTAACGCGAAAACTGACGTAGGCCACGCCTTTTAACCCCTTGGCCATGGCGGCGGGCGGGTATTTCTTGAACTGGTTGAGCCGGCGGCTAATCTGGCTTTTATAGGCCGCCAGGAGATCGGAGGTTCCCCGACCAGAGCCGCCCCCCATCCCACCCTGGCCACCAGTCGCCAGGCTATCCCCGGCGGCGGGGGCCTGGGGCCGCAGTTTAGGAGGCTTTTTTTTAGTTTGAGGCTTTTTTTCCGGGGGCGGTGGTGGCGCTATGACCGGGGCTTCCTCGGCCACGCTCTCAACCAAATCTGGCTCGGGCTCAGGCTCCGCCACCTCTGGCTCAGGCTCTGGCTCAGGCGGGATCACCTCCTCTTTCTCGCCATCCCCCGGGTTCCCCCCCAAAGGATCGTATTGGGCGAAATCCATCACCGCCAGGGGGGTATAAATTGGCTCGGGTTGGGGCTGGCTTAAGATAAAAATAAGGCCGAGAGCCACCAGGTGGATGAGCCCAGAGACGACCAAGGTCTCCGAAAAAATGTCCCGCTCCCGCGGGATTTGGGGGATCATGGGCCACTCGTTCCGGGAGCCACCGCCGGGGTCGGGGCGGACTCCGGGCTGACAACCGGGGAGGAATTTCCAGGTTGCGGCTCGGACCCGGAGCTCGCGGGCTCGCGCAGGTCGGTCACCAGGGTCACCCGGGCGAACCCCGCCTGACCCAGCGAGGCCATGAGCTCCATCATCTCCTTGTATCTAACCATGCCATCGCCGCGGGCGAACACTTCCCCATTAACCGAGTCCCGAGCCAGTTCCTTGAAACGCTCCAGTCGACCAGCCAGGGGCACCTCCTCTTTATCCACGTAAACCCGGCCTTCAAGATCCAGGCTGATAATGAGGGGCTCCTGAGGCCGGGGCATGGGCTCGCCCCCGGTTTTGGGGAGATTAATGTGGACCCCGCCTAACATCAAGGGAGCGGTGACCATGAAAATGATCAACAAAACCAACATGATGTCGATAAATGGGGTAACGTTGATGTCCGAAAGGGCCTCAACTTCCTCCCAGCCGTCAAACAATTCCTTGTCCATGGCCTCTAGCTCTCTGGCTTGTGGTTAATCGGTTGGAAACGCTCCCACGCCAGGCGTTGACCCAAAAGACTGATGGCCGCCATAGCCTGCCGGGTGATCCGCTTTAAGCGCCCCACGGTCATGTTATAGCCCAAAACCGCGGGAATGGCCGCCACCAGCCCCATGGCCGTGGCGAAAAGAGCCTCGGCGATCCCCGGGGCCACCACGGCCAAGGTAGTTTCCCCAGAGGAGGCGATGCCGATGAAACTGTTCATAATGCCCCAGACTGTCCCGAATAATCCGACAAAGGGGCTGGTCGAGCCCACCGAGGCTAAAAACAGGGACCGACGGCTCAGTCTCTCCAGCCGCTCGGCCAGAACCAAGCGCATGGCCCCTTCCACCCGGGCCCGAAAGTCAGCCGCCGTCTCGGAGCCAAGGTTCCGGCGCCGGGCCGTCAGGCCCACCGAGACAATCTGCCCAGGTAGGCCCGGCAGATCCTCCAAATCCGAGTCCTCAGCCAGGGCCAACCTTTTGAGGCGCCTGGCCGCCCGCTCCTGACGCCCTAAAACGAAGATTTTCTCCAGGATAATGGCCCAGGTGAAGAGGGAGGCCACAAGCAAGAGGACCATGACCGCCTTGACCACCGGGTCAGCGTTAAGAAACATGTTTTGCAAGGATATGACATTGCCGGTCATGGTCGGGGGCCCTTTTCCTGGCCAGACGGCTCAGGGGTTTGTAAACTTTTCATCATCTCGTTGGCCTTCTCTTTGGCCTGGGCCACCTCAGCCTGATCCAGGAGAGGATCGCGGATAGCCTGAAAACGCGGCCCGATAAAGCGATTTAAAAAGCGAAATGTCGCGGACTTGGTCTCCAACTCAGCCTTGATGAACCGCAGGCAACCCCGGCACTCCGGGTTGGCCGCCGCGTAAGCGCGGACCGGCAGCCGATTGACCAGGGCCAAAAAACGCATGCCCCAAACCAGGGGCTCTCTGACTAGAGGAAACCACCAGCGCTTTTTATAAACCTGACGCATCAACTGGATCATGCAGATCCGGCAAACGGTAGGTAAATTCCGCGCTGGCTCACTCAATTCTCTCCCTCGGTCAAATTCAGGACCTCCCGCAGCTCCGAGTCCGGAATCTGATAGTTATAAAAATCCGCGAAATATTTACGAACCACCTCAAACATATCCACTTCCTTGAACAAATCAGGATAAAGCTTGGTCCCCAGCCACAGAGGTAGCATAGCTCCCTCGGCGCTGCGGGCGTACCAAACAAAGATGCCCTTGGGAATGGCGTAAACCCGACCGTTTTTCACCGCCGGCGTCTCAGCCAGAGCCCGATCCGCCAAAACTTCCTGGCGGTCGTTGAGGCTGGAGGTAAAAATGATCTCCGGCTCCCAGCTCAAAATGGTCTCCGCGTCCACCACCCCACCCATCTGGGGGGTCTTGGCCAAATAATCGGCGGCGACGTTGACCCCGCCGGCGGCGGTAAGGTAGTGGTGGGAAATATCATTAAAGTTAATGGTCCGATAGCCACTACTCTGGCCGTACAGAAAAAGGGCCCTCAAGCGTTCCTCTGGGGGAATAGGGCTGGCGAGGCGGGCGGCCTGGGCGATATTGCCATGATAATAGCGCACAAACTCCTGGGCCCGCTGGCTCTCCACCTCCCCCAGGATCTGGCCTATTATCAGAAAGGACTGGCTCAAAGCCTCCACGGTGGCCAGGCCATTGACCTCCACCACCGCGATCCCGGCGGCCGCGAGCTGGGCCTTTTGCGTGTCGGATAACATCATCGCGGTCGGGCCATAAACCACCTGGGTTTCAGAGGCGATCAAGTCCTCAATTGAGCGACTGTCCAGTCCCTTAGGATTGGAGATGGCCAGATCCGGAAAAACCTTTCTGAAATAGTCGCTGATCCCGGCGGTGGGAAAAGCCACCACCCGACCGTCCCCCCGGGTGAGCATTTCGGCGACCTGACAGAAGGCCGGGATAACCGGGGCGACTTTGGTAACCACCTGGGGAATTGCCACCTCGCGCCCCAGACTGTCCTTGACGATCCGCGTCTTTTGGGCCCAGGCCAGAGGAGGGCCGCCCAGCGAAACAAGTAAAAAGATGATTAAGCCCAAGAGCTTGAGGGATTTTAAAAGATTCAAGCGCGTCATTTCAAGAGCCTGAGGGACCAGGGAGGTCAGATAAGTGGTTATTTTTAAGCCATAAATCCTGACGCCTTGGGAAAAAAACCGATTTTTTTAAAGCGCGTCGCCAAGATGATCAAAGATTTCCAGAGGTTTGAGCGCGCTTCCTCCAAAAGGACTTTTCCAGCCAGCGTCAAGCCAAGAGATTCAAGACGAGAGAGTCCAGCCGACTCAGTCAGCCATCAAAGTCAATCCATCACGGTTAATCCATCAAGGTCAATCATAAACTGGCCGGCAAATGGTCAAATCCTGCCGTTTATCCGGCCACTCCAGAACCGCGACCGGGACGCCATAGGCCTCCGAGAGATTCTCCGCGGTCAAAACCCGTCGCAAAGGCCCGACCAGCTGCGAGCCGTCAGGCTTTAACAGGGCGGCCTGGTCGCCACACTGAAACACATGGTCAGGGTAGTGAGTGGTCAGGACTACCCCCAGGCCCTGGTCAGCCAGCTGGCGAATGATCCGCAGCGTCTTGGCCTGATTGCCAAAATCCAGATTGGAGGTGGGCTCGTCCATCATCAGAAACATCGGCTCCTGGGCCAAGGCGCGGGCGATCAGGACCATCTGCCTCTCCCCGCCGGAGAGCTCGGTAAAATACCGATCCCTTAAAAACTCAAGGCCCAGGCGAGCCAAAGAGTCCTCGGCC
Organism: Deltaproteobacteria bacterium; assembly: GCA_031276635.1. GTDB lineage: Bacteria > Desulfobacterota > Desulfarculia > Adiutricales > Adiutricaceae > JAIROO01. The sequence continues at coordinate 7,089 of JAISMU010000118.1, forward strand.
ACTTGGTAGTCGACCCGGCCCGGTCGCCCCCAGGGCCCCAAATGGGCGGTCCGGCCCATGAGGACCACGTCCAGGACGCTGAAGGCGAAGGGGGTGAACTGGGACTGGGGCACGTAACCCATGAGCCGGGCCCTCTTGGGCCGGCTCAGAGTCCGCAGATCGCTCTGATCGAGGGAGGCCCGGCCAGCCTTCAGGGGCAATAAGCCTAAAATGGCCTTAAAGAGGGTGGTTTTGCCAATGCCATTGGGGCCCAGGAGACAAAAAACCTGGCCCGTGGGGATGGCGGCGCTGAAACCCTGGAGGATCACCCTCTTCCCGTAACCGCAGCTGATATTGTCCAGAATCAGTTCCACACTTTCCGCCCCACGCAGAGAATATAGATGAACAAAGGCGCTCCCAGAATGGAGGTGACAATGCCCACAGGCATCTCCCCAGGAAGAGCCACCCGGACGACACTATCGACCACCAGCATGAATAACCCGCCCCCCAGAAGGGTCGCCGGGAGCAGGCGACTGAAATTGGGGCCAACCAGAAAACGGGCCAGATGGGGAATGATGAGGCCCACCCAACCAATGAGGCCACATAAAGCCACCGCGGAGGCGGTTAAAAGGGTGGAGGCGAAGATGACGAACAGGCGCAATTTCTCCACGTTCACCCCCAGGGCCTGGGCTTCCTCCTCGCCAAAGGCCAACGCGTTAACGCGCCAACGGGTCAGATAAAGGGGAATCACCCCCAGAGCCAGGGCCACGGCCATGATGGGAGCGTTCCGCCAGGCCCCGGATTGGGCAAAACTGCCCATCAACCACAAAACCATGGCCGAGAGAGTCTGATCGTCTACGCTTAAATACTTGATAAATGAGCCCACCGCCCCGAAAAGCGAGGAGACCACCACCCCCACCAGGATCAAGACCAGGATGGATTTCCCCTGCCCCACGATCCGGGCCACGAAGACCACCAGAAAAACCGCCCCCAGGCCAAAGAGGAAGGCCATCAGATGTAGCCCGATGGTCGGGAGTCCCCAGACTATGGCCAGCGAGGCCCCGACCCCGGCCCCGCTGGAAACCCCCAGAATGTCTGGGGCCACCATGGGATTGCGGAAAAGAGCCTGATAAGCGGCCCCGGCCAGAGACAAAGCCGCCCCAACCATAAAGGCCAGAAGAATTCGGGGGAGTCTGATGGAAAAGAGAACCACCTCTTCGCGCCGTAAGGCCGGGTCCACCGCCTGGCCAGTCAATTTCAGGCCCAGCAGCCGGATGGTCTCAGACCAGGATATGTCCGCCCGACCCAGGCCCAGGCTGATGAACATGGTCAGTAACAGGGCCAGGCCCAGAGCCAAGAGGGCCAGATTTTCCCGACGGGGACCTCTCAAGGGGCCCCGCCGGGTCAGGGTTGAGGAGAAAGACATGGTCAAATTCGTTCAGAAGGCCAGAGTGAGCCCACCAGCCTTTGGCGGGGCAAAAAACCCAAAGCCGAGAAATCCTGGGCCAGAAACAACTGACTCCATTCCAGAGCCTGAACCGGATTGGGGGCCTTGGCGGGAATGGCCAGGGCGTGGGCGATGGGGGCCCCCCGAATCACGGTCCGCTCATCAATTCGGAACTCCGCCTCGGCGTAAGTGGCGGCCAAGGCGTCGGCGGAGAGATCCATGACCTCGGGTAGTTGAGCGAAACTGGCCCCCCTTTTTTTGGCCATGGAGTAATAACCAAAGATGTAGTCAAAGACGGGACCAGTTCCAGGAGGGCCAGGCTTGGTCAAAATTAGTCGCCCGGGGTGCTCCAGGAGCTTTTTTGACAAACCCGGCTGAAAATGGTCAGCCAGGCTCATGGCCAAGACCGCCCGATAACCCCCGGGATCCGCCACTGGGTCAAAATGGGCGAAGACCGCCTTGGGGTCGGTCAACTTTTCCACCCAGTTGGTCGAATCAATGGACTGGTTCGGGCCAGCCACCACCACCATCTTGTTGCCGGCGAAAACCGCGTAACCAGAAGCCTCCTGGGGCATAAGCAGCGAGGTAATCAAGCCTTCGTCGGCCACGATGAGAACATCAAAAGCCTCGCCGGCGAGGTATTGCTTAACTCCGGCCACTGAGCCGCCTGGGCTCAACTTGGCCGGAAAATCCGGGTTCTTGACGTTCCACTGGCTGACAGTCTGGTCAGCCGCGCCCATGGCCACCCCGGCGGTAAAAATCTTCAGTTCCTTGGTCATAAAAAAATCCGTAAAAAGAGATAAATAACAACCATGGCCTCAAAAGCGGCCAGCCAAAAATAATACCCTCAGATCTTGGTCAGGGCGCGGGGTTAAAAATATCCCGGCCATCTTTAAGCAGGAAAAGCTCCCGCCGGACATCCATGACTTTTTGGGCGAGGATCCCCAAAAAATTGCGAAGGAAAACGCTTTGAGCCGGAGCCACCTTCTCGCTATAGAACTTAACTAATGAATCAGGGGTAAACTCCAGTAACTCCAAAGCGAAGGGCCAAGGCTTGGGCTCAAAGGGTTTGGGAGCGGTCTTGGGGATGAAGTCCAAAAATCGGGATAAGGCGGGGATTTCCGCCATCATCATCCCCGGTTCCCCAAATTTGGGCATGTCATATTTAAAACGGCGGGGCTCCAGCGACTGAGGAGGATCGGCCCGTAAGATAATCCAGAAAGAATTGAAATCAGAGAGAGATGGCTTTTCCCCGGCCGGCCGGCGCCGGATGGGCGGGGCCATGGCCTCAAGAAGCTCAATTAAAGCCTCTTCTGGAATATCTTGAAAAATGGTGGTGGAGGTCAGCTCAGGCAAATATTCGCGATAATTTTCCATAAATCTTCCTAAAAAGCCTTAACTCATCAGATGGTGAAATCAGAAACTCTCCAGCGCTAGCCAACTAAGTTTTAAGCCAATGACTTAAAGCTAATAATTGAAAATTAAAACGGTCTCGAAATCTGGGTTGACCGGTAAAGACCACTTGTTGGTCCAATTGAATGTTTCGATAGAAACGACTATAATAAAATTTTACATACTTAATTACTTAGATTTCCATAAATATAAAACATTATCAATCAATACTATAACCATCAGACAGCAAAAAAAAAAATCACAACAATGTTCCTCTGGAAAGGCGCCCCAAGGCGCCCTTCCAGGAAACGATATTAGATATTAATAGTTGTAGATCAAACCCACGTAAAACGCCCGACCGGGCAAATAATATGGCTTGGTAGTAGCTGTAGCAGCTGGAAGGGTTCCAAACCGGTACTGCCGGTCAAACAAATTGGTAACATCAACTCGTAATTCCATGTTGCCCTTATCGTCGAAATCAACCAGACCTTTGCGCAAACTGAGATTAGCGATAGTAAAACCTGGGATGTATGATTTCGGTGTATCAGTATCGGCGGGGACACCACGTGGAACAGGAAGATAGTATGGAATTCTACCAAAATAGGTGAAATTGAGATTGGCGTTAAACTTGATTGACGGGTAACGAAACCGAATGCCTCCACTCATGGTTGTTCTAGGGATCTGGGCGGTCTCAAGCATACGCCAATCACCAAAGACTAAAGGCCCATTATAATCTTCGCGGAAAAGCTCCGCCATCTTAAATAAATGGGTATAAGTGAAATATGGCCTTAACTCGAAATTGTCATAGCCCAAAGCTCCGGCTACATTGCCACTGACTCCCAACTCAAGGCCAGCTCTGATTTGCTTATCAGCGTTCCTGACCCTCTGTCGGAGATTAACTCCAGGGGGAGGTGGTGGAACATCAGGGCTGGAGTGCTGATAGACATAATCTTTAGTCTCTGAATAAAAATAAGTGGAGGACAAATTAAAAAAGGGAAAATTCAGATCAAAACCACCCTCATAAGTGTTGGTCTTTTCAGCCTTGTTCCAAGGATAGCCCCAAAAATTGTATGGCTCATACCAGCCAGAAGTCAACTCCCTAGGTGAGGGTGGCCTCATGCTGTTGGTGTAATTGGCCCGTAATTTTAGCCAATCTATTGGTAAATATGAGATACCGAAGGATGGAGATAAGTGAGTGAATGTTTTGCTCCAAGGCAATCTTTGACCTGCATGTTTGAGGGGCAAACTAGCTTGGTCCCCTGGATCTTGACGCTTGTCCTTAACCTTGTACTGGTCATAACGCAACCCGGCGGTGATTACCAGCCTATCCTCCATGAGCCTGAGATCTCCAACCAGGTAACCGGCTAAATTTTCATATTTACCCGTTGGAATCATGGGCAATCCCACAGGTTTAGGGGGGTTAGACGGTCGCTCTCCGTCTTTAGGAGATCCTTCCTCCGTGTCATAATCCAGATAATCAAATCCACCAGTCAGATCAAAATTATCGCCCTTATAAGTTACTCGGGATTGGAATACTTTCCTATCAAATTTAGCAGCCATGGGAAGTTGCTTAATGCCGCTCGCGTATTGTTTAGACCAGTTTTCGCCAAAAGTATAGCTGACCTCCCAGCTTAATCGCTCGTCCTCAGTTGACCCCTCGTAAGTTATAGAGTTACTGATGTTATAACGATCCATCACGCTTGGGCCAAATTCCTGTTCATTAGCGTCATCGTAATAAGCTGGCCTTTTCGCGTCATTCACCTCATAATAATACGTGGCCCAACCAATCCGATGTCGGCCATTGAAGGTATAGCCAAAATTGGCCAGCCCACCGTAAACAGCGTCAACTTCACTGTCGTCAACCTTGTCGCCGTGACCGTCTTTATAGTCGCCTTTTTGACTATAACTGTACCCTATAGAATAATCAAAATTGTTAAACAGACCATTAAGATTTAATTGAGTTTTATAATAGTCAAAACTCCCCGCCCCCACTTCTAGAGACCCTGACAGTTTATCTGGGCCACCTCTTTTGGTGACCACGTTGATGACTCCGCCAGCCGCCGCCCCGCTGTATTTAAGCATCTCCGGGCCTCGCAAAATCTCGACCCTTTGCACGTTTAACAGAGGAATCTGGGAGGGGTTACTGGTGCCGGTCCTCCGACCGTCAATCAGAAATAGAATGTGCCCATCGAGCTCCTTACTCAAATGATCAGTCCTGAAGCCCCGAATGGTCATCAGCGTGTGATCGTAGTCAGTGGCGGCCTTGACTACCGCAACACCCATTTCGGCCAAGAAGTCGCTCAGGGTGTCAGCCGAGGAATTTTCCAAATCAGCCGCGTCATAAACCAGGCGGTTAGTGGTCTCGACCTTTTGCTCCTGAGTAAAAGGCGGGTTTGCGAAAGAGCCCTGCACTTCCACAGTTGGCAGCGCCTGGCCGGATTGCCCAATCGCCAGCTCAGGGCTAAGCGCCCAAAAGCCCAAACCAACGATTATGGCTAATTTGAGCAGACTGTTTTTCATCAGTTTCTCCTTATTAGAGAGATTAAGAAATAATTAAATGAATATAAATTCATTTAATGCCCAATAATTCGTTACTTAAGCTAAAAATCAGCGATCTAATTCACCGGAGCTTAGTCCCGATTTCTAAATTTCCGCCAAACTCAAGCCTTTTAGTCAAGGCCATTAATAACGAAACAAAACATAAATTATCAAAAGAGGTCATTACCCTTCAGGTCCAGGGTTTGGCGGCTTAATATTTCTATATTAATTATATTTTTTTTTAATAATTTATAAAAAAAAATACTAATTTTTTTCCGGTTCAATTTTTCCAGCTGGGCCTAAATAGCCATGATTATATGTTTTTTTACTTCCATAACCTGATTTTCAGAAAAATCCCGCGATTTCCAGTGCCTGAGACTGGAACTTTTAATTCATAAAATAACCATCACGTTTGACCCAAGCTTAATTTTCGACTGAGCCTATCACAAAAAATTTTTCGGGTCAATCACTAATTTATGAATCGTCTGATTTTTTTATTATCACATAAATACTAAATAAATTTCTATTTTAATCTACAGAAAATTACTATATGTCGTTATTTAACTATAGTTACAATAAATAACCAGACGTGACAAAGCCAACAGCCGCCGCTAAAAAAATAAGGTAACGAGTGAAAAAATTTTTTTCGCGGCCTTACTCGGTAAAAAAAGACCAAAAGTCATTTTAAAATTTGTTTCATCAGTTGTTGGTTTAAAATGACAACCAAGCCGTCCGTATTTTTTCCAGGCCAAGAGGGCAACGCGGACGCGGCCAGCTCAACTTCCCGCGAGTCCAGACCTCTTGCCCCCGCTCCGTCCGCCTATAACAGATGAGCCTCAGCCGTTTTTCTGCCCAAAAAGGCTTTCCGTCCGGCCAAGGATCAAAAATGGCTTTGAGTCCAGCGACTTTGGAAATCTTTGGACCTCAATTTAATAAAGCGCTATACTGTTAGGGAACTGGTTATTGGAGGCTTAACAATCTAAATTATTAAAAATTTATTGATAAATCTTAAATTTTATTGATCAAATGTAGTAATTATTTTTTTAAATTATTATATATTTTTATTTATTTCTTAATCACTACACTCTCTATTTCTCTCTTTCTTTAGATCAATTTAGTCTTTGACCGACCAGCCAGAATTAGCTTAAAAATAACTCTTTTAGAGCTTATTGTTCGCTCGGCCCGAGTTAAGCTTACCTGAGGGATCAAGGAGGAGAGCCTATGGCCAGTGAGGAAGAAAGAACCATTATTTACGCCCCGGTCTCCGGCCTCATCACGCCCCTGGAGGCCACGCCGGACCCGACCTTCGCCCAAAAAATGGTCGGCGACGGGGTCGCGATTGATCCCATTGAGGAGACTCTCCGGGCTCCCTGCGATGGTCGAGTGGCCCAATTGCACCCGGCGCGCCACGCCCTGACCATCGCCACCGCGGAGGGCCTGGAGATTTTGATCCACATCGGCCTGAACACGGTCACCTTGAAAGGCCAGGGGTTCACAGCGCTGGTTAAAGAGGGGGATTTGGTGCGGCGCGGGGACGAGCTGATTCAGTTTGACGCCGACTACCTCGCCCGCCACGCCCTGAGCCTCTTAATAATGGTTGTGCTCACCAACGACGGGGCCCAAGTCAAAACTCTGGCCTCGGGCCTGGCTGAGGCCGGGACCACCCCGCTGCTGGGGATCGCTCCCCTGGCCAAAGTCGCGGCTCCAGCTGTCGCGACTACGGCGGCTCGCTCCCAGCCTCTCGCCATTCTGAACCACGATGGCCTCCACGCCCGACCGTTGGCGGTTTTATTCAACAACGCCAAAAAATTTGTCTCTTCCATCAAGATCCTCCAGGGCGAGCGGTCCGCCAACGCCAAAAGCCTGGTCGGGATCATGAGTCTCTCCATCAAACAGCGCGACACTGTGGAAATCCTGGCCGAGGGCCCGGACGCGACGGCGGCCATTGAGACCCTGGCCCCCCTGATTCAGGCCGGCCTGGGGGAAAACCTCCCCGCAGGGCCGAGCCAACGTCAAGACCCCCGAGCCCACCCGACCCCCAAGCCAGGGCCCCAACCCGCCGAGAGCGGCGACCCCAAAACCCTGGTCGGCGTCCCGGCCTCGCCCGGGCTGGCGGTGGGGCCAATTTTTCAGTTGCGGGCCCTGGATATCCAGCTGGTTCAAGACGGCCAGGGCCCCGAAATAGAGAGACCAGCCTTAGAAGCGGCCCTGGAAGCCGCCCGGGCCAAGCTGACCGAGCTGGAGAAGACCACCCGCCTCACCGCTGACCCCGGCAAAGCCGCCATTTTCGCGGCCCACCAGGAGCTCCTGGCCGACCCGGATCTCCTGGAGGCCGCCTGGGCCGCCATCGGCCAGGGTCGGAGCGCCGCCTACGCCTGGCGCGAGAGTTACGCCGCCCAGGCCCAGACCCTGGCCAGCCTTGATAACGAGCTCTTAGCCGCCCGGGCCGTGGATATCCGGGACATCGGGGAGAGGGTTTTAACCCGGCTGACCGGGCAGGCCAAGCGGGGAGTCGAGGCGGCGGGCCAGGCCATCCTCATCGCCCCAGATCTAACCCCCTCCGACACCGCCCGACTCAATAAAAGTGGGGCTCTGGGCTTCGGCCTGACGGGTGGTAGCGCCACCTCCCACGCCTCCATCCTGGCCCGGGCCGCCGGGATCCCGGCGGTGGTGGCGGCCCCGGCCCGGATTCTGGACCTGCCTGATGGGACCCTAGCTATCCTCGACGGCGACAAAGGCCTTCTCCAAATTGAGCCCGCGCCCGAGGTAATCGCCCAGACCCAGGCCAAGCTGGCCGAGCTAGCCAAAACCCGGGCCGCGGAGCTGGCCGCCGCCGCTCAACCGGCGACCACCCTGGATGGGGCCAAAATTCAGGTCGTTGGCAACATCAGTGGGTTGGCCGAGGCCGAGGAGATCCCGAGCCTTGGGGGCGAGGGCGTGGGCCTTTTGCGGTCAGAGTTTCTGTTTCTGGAAAGAACCTCGGCCCCCAGCGAGGCCGAGCAGACCGAGGTCTATTCGGCCATCGCAAAGGCCCTGGGCCCGGAGCGGGTTCTGATTGTCCGGACCCTGGATGTGAGGGGCGACAAACCCCTGGCCTACCTGCCCCTCCCCGAGGAGGCCAATCCTTTCCTGGGGCCGCGGGGAATCCGCCTCAACCTTTTGGGAACCGAGATTTTCTCGACCCAGGTCCGGGCCATCCTCCAAGTCGCCCCCCTGACCAAGCTGGGGATCATGTTCCCCATGGTGGCCTCCCTGGAGGAGTTCCAGGCGGCCCGAGATCTGGTCCTGCGGGAAAAAGAGGCCCTGGGCCTCCCCAACCCGGTGGAGATAGGCGTCATGGTCGAGGTCCCCTCGGCCGCCCTAATGGCTGACCTCTTCGCCCCGGAAGTGGACTTCTTCTCCATCGGCACCAACGATCTGACCCAGTACACCCTCTCCATTGACCGCGGCCACCCCAAACTGGCCAAAATGGCCGACGCTCTCCACCCAGCCGTGCTTCGGCTGATCCAGCGAACCACCCAGGCGGCCCAAGAGTGGGGCAAATGGGTGGGGGTCTGTGGGGGGGTGGCCAGTGACGTGGCGGCGATTCCGGTCCTGATCGGCCTGGGGGTGGCTGAGCTCAGCGTCAGCTTCAAGATGATTCCGGCGGTGAAAGCGGTCATCCGCGAGTTGAGCCTAGGAAAATGCCAGAAAATGGCCGAGACAATCCTGGAAATGGCCAGCCCGGCTGAGGTCAGAAAATACCTGGCCGAAAACACGCCTCAACTCCAGAAGTTTTGAGAGGGGGATTTCGCGAACCCGGCCGCGGGCCCTCAGGGTCAGGCGACCCAAGGGCGAGGGCCGGAAAAGCGCTTAAGGAGCGGCGGTATGAGCCAATTTAAGTTCCTGGTCAATTTTTTGCAGAAAACCGGGCGGGCCATGATGCTGCCGGTGGCCATCCTGCCGGTGGCTGGTCTCCTTTTAGGAGTCGGCTCGTCCGATTTAGGCTTCATTTCTCCGCTCATCTCCGAGCTCATGATAGCTGGCGGCAAAATAATTTTCGATAACCTGCCCATTATCTTCGCCATCGGGGTAGCTTTGGGTTTCACCGACAATGATGGCGTCTCGGCCATCGCCGCCGTGGTGGGTTACCTGGTGATGAACTCGGCCATGTCTGTGGTGGCCATAAGCGTCCTGGGCCTGGATCCCAATCCCGAAGCCAGGGAATTGAGCGAGGTCCTGGGTATAGACACCATTAGCACCGGGGTCTTTGGCGGCATTTTGTTAGGCGGCGTCTCAGCGGCTATTTTCAATAGATTCCACCAGGTGGAGTTACCAGCCTATCTGGCCTTTTTCTCCGGCAAGCGCCTGGTTCCCATCCTGACTGGGATGGCGGCTTTGCTCTTGGGGGTGACCCTAAGCTTCATCTGGCCTCGGGTCAACGAGCTCATCCTGATCTTTTCCCAATGGGCGGCCTACACCAACCCCACGCTGGCCGGGGCCATCTATGGTTTCGTGGAAAGGCTCTTACTGCCAATGGGCCTCCATCACGCCTGGAATGTGCCTTTTTTCTTTGAGATCGGCTCTTATGTTGACAAAACTGGCTTAGAGGTCCATGGGGACATCAACCGGTTTTTCGCCGGGGATCCCACGGCCGGCATTCTAAGTGGGGGTTTTCTGACCAAGATGTGGGGCCTACCAATGGCGGCCATCGCCATCTGGCGAGTGGCCAGGCCCAAGGAGCGGGCCAGAGTGGGCGGCATCATGCTCTCGGCGGCCCTGACCTCGTTTTTGACCGGGATTACCGAACCCATCGAGTTTTCCTTCATGTTTGTGGCCCCCTGGCTCTACTTTCTGCACGCCATTTTTACCGGGACAGCCTTCGCCCTCATGAACTACCTGGGAGCCCACGAGGGCTACACCTTCTCCCAGGGCGGGTTGGATTTTTTTCTGTACTTCGCCATGGACACCAAGCCCTGGCTGATTTTCATTGTCGGGCCCCTCTACGGCTTGTTGTATTTTGTAACTTTCCGAACTCTCATCCTCAAGTTTGACCTCAAGACCCCGGGCCGAGAGGATGACGTGGAGGGCGAAAGGCCTGAGCTAGCCCCAGAGTTCGCCGGCGAGACTGGCCGGTCGCGGGGCATAATCTGGGCCCTCGGAGGACGCGACAACATTGAGACCATGGACAACTGCATAACCAGGCTACGAGTCCAAGTCAAGGACCCGGCCCTGGTGGACGCTCCCACCCTCAAATCCTTAGGGGCGGCCGAAGTGGTCGAGATGGGCCAGTCCATCCAGGCCATCTTCGGGACCAAGGTGGCGGAGATTAAAAACCACCTGGACGAGTATCTGAAGACCGCTGGTGAGGAGGCGGACCGACCGACCCGCCCTCCCAAGACGCCAAAGAGCCCCGCCACTCAGTCAGCGACGACGACCACCACGGCGGCCAACGCGCTTGAGCCAGCCTCGACCGAAGAGCTGAGCAGGCTCAAAGACCTGCTGGGCGGGGCGGCTAACATTGAAAGCGTCATTCCAACCGCGGCCACCCGGCTGCTGGTGACTCTCAAGGATCGGAGCCTAGCCCGACCAACGGCGGCCTTGAAAGCCGGCCTGCCGTTCCTCACTCCAGCTAAGGAAGGGACAGCGATTCAGGTCATCGTGGGCCCGCGACCGGAAAGATTCCAAGGCCTCAAAACCTGAAAGAGAGAAACCGGAAAGATCAGTCAAGACCCGAGGCTCTCCACTCTCCCAAAGACCAGGTTATTTTGGCGCAGACAGTCAGGCCTCAAAGGGCTCTACCTCTGGCGGGGCCTGGGTTTAGCTTCAGGCGGACAAAGCCAAGCCAGAGGCGAGCTAGGAGCCGGTCGGATTATAGGCTCTGGAAGCAAATAACTAGTTTATTTTATTAGATTTATTTGTGAGGACGCTTCTTTTAAAAGTAACAGGGGTAGCGAAGAGTCTCCCCTCACTCCGAACCAGGGCGATCAGCGAGCTAATTGGACTTCTCTTGACCTCAAAACTTGAGCTGAGTATCGGCTTGTTACTCGAACCTTGATTATTATTATGGCCGACCAAGGTCTGATACCCTCGCGAAAAATCATTCTGTCATGAATCGCTCTTGGTAACATATTGAAATTACAAATTTTATTTTCTTTTCTTAGATTTTTTTTGCGATACATCATTTTTTTTGGCACTATAAAAAAAATTGGCGGTTTGGCCTAAATCTGGCTCACTTTTTTAAATTATCAAGTCGCTCGTTTCCGCCGCCATACTCTTGAGGTTTGTCTCTCCATGACTAAAACCACTGGCGACCGATAAACCTTATTATCTAACAACTTTGGCTTTGTGGTGGCGCGGGAAAAAAAATGTTGCGATCGGTTGAATTATTCTCAGGCGCTGGTGGTATGGCTATGGGCGCCACTTTGGCTGGGTTTCGACCTGAGGCTGTCATAGAATGGGATAAACGCGCTTGCGATACCGTTCGCGAAAATCAAAACCGCCAAAATCCATTAGTTGCTGATTGGCCACTCCATGAAATGGATGTCCGTCAATTTGATTTTTCTGATATACTTGGCGAAATTGATCTCTTGGCCGGTGGACCTCCTTGCCAACCTTTTTCTCTTGGAGGAAAACACAAAGCAAATTCTGACAATCGGGACATGTTTCCTACTACTATTAATATTGTTCGGCAGTTACATCCTAAATCATTTCTTATCGAAAACGTTAAAGGTTTGACCAGATGTTCATTCTCTAATTATCTACAATACACTATTCTTCAACTTACATTTCCATGTTTAACAATAGTCGATAATGAATCATGGATTGAGCATTTAGCCAGATTGGAAAAAGAAAAAACCTCAGGTCGATCTGATGAATTTACTTATGATGTTGTTTATCGCGTAGTAAACGCGGCTGATTATGGTGTTCCTCAATGTCGCGAACGAGTTTTTATTGTCGGGTTCCGTCATGATTTAGGGATAAGATGGGCATTCCCAAAACCGACTCACTCTTTGGAATCATTGCTGCATTCTCAATTGATAAGTGGAGAATATTGGGATCGACATGAAATCAGCTCAAGTCAACGCGCAAAAATTAATTTAAAACCCAAAGTAGATGTTGAAAGAATTAAGTTTCTTCATCAGACAACTAATGATAAACCTTGGTTAACAGTTAGAGATGGACTACTTGGCTTAACGGATCCTTGTGACGATAGGTCCTCAATAGTTTTTAATAATCACGATTATCAACCTGGAGCGCAAATTTACGTTGGACATACTGGTAGTCATTTGGATTGGCCAGCCAAAACACTTAAGGCTGGCAATCATGGAGTTCCTGGCGGTGAAAATATGTTGGTCACTTCTAGTGGGCGCGCGCGTTATTTTACGGTGAGAGAATCGGCCAGGATTCAGACTTTTCCAGACACTTATGTTTTTCCCGGTTCCTGGACTGAATCAATGCGTCAATTGGGAAACGCTGTTCCTGTCGTTTTAGCGAAGACTATGGCCGCCAGTATAGCCGAGAAATTGATAGAAACTAAATTTAATAAATTGTTAAAGAATTAAGATCGCTATTTTATGGAATATTCACCTTATAATCCATTAGATAAAATAAATTTGGGTTCTAGCGTAGCGGACGCTCTTTTAAATAGTTGTGTCCACAAACTTGGCTTTTTAGAGCCTTTTAATGGCGCTGGTATTTATGCCATATACTACTCAGGAAACTTTAAAGCCTATGAGCTTTTGGCTAAAGAAAATAGTAACGGTAAATTTTCTATGCCTATTTATGTCGGTAAGGCTATTTCTCCTGGAGCTCGTAAAGGTAACTTTGGTCTTAATAATCTTCCAGGACACGCCATGTTCAATCGCCTCAAAGAACACGCCGATAGCGTTGATGCCGCTGAAAACCTAAATTTGAATGATTTTTATTGTCGATTTCTAGTTGTGGAAGATATCTGGATCCCATTAGGCGAAGCTTTACTTATCGCGAAATTCTCTCCTATTTTGAATAAACTAATAGAAGGTTTTGGTAATCATGATCTAGTTAGTGGTCGTTATAAACAAATTCGTTCTAAATGGGACACTCTTCATCCCGGCAGATCGTGGGCCTTTAAATGTACTTCCCGAACAGATAATCTAAAACAAATAACACTTGAAATAAATAACTATTTAATTCATATTTTATAATCATACAATATATTTATTTTTTTATATTATTATTTTTATCTTAAAAGTTAATATTTACTATAATATATAATATTATTCAAACAAATTATTTGCTTAAAAAAAACAATATCAAAAAATATTTTAAGCTTAATTGAGAATAAATAAATAACTAAAAACATAGTTAAAATATTTTTTTATTCTTTTTAGTTTACTAAAAATTTTATTAAATTTAATATGATAAAAAAATAAAATAAAACCTAATTAATTGTACTTTTATTATTAAATAATATAAAATATATTTATAACTTCAAGTTTAATATATTTTTTAAACAAAAATAATATATAAAATATTACTAATTAATGCAATAATAATTCTTTTTAAATATTTTTAATATAATTAAAATTTAACAATTTAGTATTTTATATTATTGAATATATATATTTGATATCTGATTATTTTTAATGTAACTATTATTAAAATGATTAAATAAATTTTATTATATATAAATTGCAAATGATTAGATTAAAACATCAATAATTAAGTAAATAATATTTTAATCGAGGCGATGGTCAAGCGCCATAGTTAACTTGAATCGAATAATTTCAAAGGCAGTCTTTAAATAATGTTGTTTTAAAATAATTTAACTTTACATCAATTAGTTATTTAAATATAAAATAATAACTATTAAATTAAAAAGTTTATCCAAATATAAATATGATCGTTCGTCTGACCAAGCTCTTTCGAAGGGCCAGGCCAAATTTATAATTGCTGGTCATTGACCTTGAGCTGACGAAAGAATACAATGGAATTGTATTTTAAAAAATTTCTCCCCCCTGACGCCAGCCGCCAAGTTTATTTGATGGACTCAGGATTCAGGCGCTATAATGAAAAAACTTCCCTTATCCATGTCTTCCTTTCAAAATATTATCAATCAAGAAGCTATTTACGTCGATAAGACTGATTTAATCG
>JAISMU010000154.1 GCA_031276635.1 Deltaproteobacteria bacterium
TAAAGAGATAATTGAAATAGGTATAGGCGTTTATGGCCGCTCAAAAGTCGGGGTAACGCTTACGGACAGAAAGGTCGCCCACGACCCTCAGCAACAGAATAGGAAGAAACCTCCAGTCAGAAAATAAATCAACATAACCCTAGCTTTATCTATAGGGGGTTACAGTACGGCTCTCTAACCCCGGCTTTGTCTATAACCACAAATTTTTTTGTAAACGCTATAAATAAGATCTTAAATTTCTATTATAGTCAAATTTAAAAATTTATTAAAGCCAAAAGCTCCCGCTTGGCCCCTGAGGGAGTCAGATGACTCTGGTAAAGGCCAAAACCCTGGACCTCAAAGGAACCCAAAACCAACTGGCTCCGCTCCTGGCAAAACTTTCTGAGGTCCGGGCCAGGCGGTCGCTGAAAGCGGGCGATGGTCAGATGAGGCTGAAAGGGCCGGGTCTCGGCCGGGAGGCCAAGAGTTTTCTCTATGGCCAGGTCAACCTGTTTTTTCAAGGCCAAAAGCTCTGGGGCCGAGGCCAAGCCCGCCCACAGAGGCCCTCGGGGAAAGAGACCCAGACCTACCGCCTGGAGGGAGAATTTCCGCCCCTGAACCTCGGCCAGAGCCTGGCCCAGGGGCTCCAGGCTCTCTGAGGCGAGGGGCCCGATAAATCGCAAAGTCAGATGGGGATCCCGCTCGGGCCGGCCCTCAGCCGGGGCCAGGTCCAGCAGGCTCTTTTTTAACCCCGCCGGCAAGGGAATGGCCACAAAGATCCGACCGGTCCTCGCCGGGGAACCTCCCCTCATCAGCGACCCTGGGTCTTTTTCTGGTGGGGAAAGGCCGGAATGGTTGAATTGTCAAAGCTACTGTAAATGAAATCCGCCACATCCTGCGACTGATAAACTTTCACCAACCGCAAAAACAAAGGGTTTTCGCGATCCTCGGGGCGGGCCGCGATGACGTTGACATAAGGTGAGTCCACCGACTCAAGGTAGATGGAGTCCCGCAGAGGGTTCAAACCAAAGGGAATAGCGAAGGTGTTATCAATGGCCGCGGTGGCCACGTCATCCAGGCTGTGGGCGGTTTGGGCCGCGTCCAGCTCCAGAATCTCCAGATTTTTGGGGTTATCAATAATGTCCTTGGTGGTTGGGTTGAGCCCGACCCCGGGCTTGAGCTTGATAACCCCGGCCTTTTGCAACAAAAGTAAAGCCCGACCGCCATTGGTCGGGTCATTGGGAATAGCCACCTTATCGCTGTTTTTCAGCTCATTGAGGTTTTTGATCTTCTTGGAGAAAAAGCCCAAGGGGGCCACATAGGTGCTGCCCAGGCTGACGAGCTGGGTCTTGTTTTCCTGGTTATACTCGTCGAGGTAGGGCTGGTGCTGGAAGGCGTTGAGATCCAACTCCTTATTAACCAAAGCGTCATTGACCTGACGGTAATCCCCGAACTCAATGATCTCCACGGTCAGGCCTTCCTTGGCGGCCAACTCCTGGACCTTCTCCAAAATTTCCACGTCCGCCCCCGTGGTGGTCCCAACTTTAATGGTCGTCTGAGCCCAGCAGTTGAGCCCGGAAAGAAGAAAAAAAATCCCGGTCATCACAAGTAGCTTTTTCATCGCCTCGCCTCCCGCCCCAGCTCATCGCTAGGCCTGACAATTCTAATAATAGGCAAAAAACTTTCCTGGCTAAAAATAATCTGAAAAAATCGGCCAACTCACCACAACGCCGGGAGTAGTGCCGGGCCAGCCAGTCCCCCCTGGTTCTGAGTCAGCTGTGCGACGACCAAGCGGAGCCTCAACCTTGGACTCCTAGCCCTCGTAGTCCTTCCTTGGTCTGACCTGTGACTTCCAAAATCGCCATGATCTTGTGGCTTTTCTCCCCGCCTGGTCAGACTTTGATTTTTTCCCGAAAAACAAAAATTTTTGTTGATACGCCAGCGATTCAAATTGAGGAGCCAGATAAAATATCTCAAAAAGGCGCGGTCGGAATATTTTAACAAATAAGACGCTTTCCTAAAAACCCGGTTTTAATAAGACTAAATGGGTAAGTGGCGTCAGAAACAGCAAGGTTCTTCTGGGCGACTGGCCAGAAAACGTTGGCGGCGAGACTGAGGCTGGCTGAGGGCCAGTTGCTCAAATATTGCTGAAGAACTACCAATTACGTAAATATTAAGGAAAAAATTTATCTAACGAGTGAAGGTAAATAAACGAAGGCGAATAAGTCCCTCCGCTGGGCTTTCCTGGGTAAATGATAAGACTGAAACGCTCCCAATTTCCTTTTAGCCTTAATTTAAGTGTATATTAAATCTATTATTTAATAAAATATACATTTATTTTGTTTATAAACTATAAAATAATATATTAAGATAACTTGATAAGTTAATTCTGTGAATTATGATTGCCTTGAGATTGTTCGTAGCCGCGTTTTGATAAATAAAGACCAAGCAATGACCAGAAATATTGCGGTCGCGCCAAAAAATCCTTTCCTCGCTCGGCCTTTTCCATTGAACTAGAAAGCTCTGATTTTCGCTTGGATAATTTTTTTATTTTTTAGTGTTAATATTTACAATAATTATTTATTTTTTTTAAAAATAATATATTTTAATAAAGAAAAAAACCAAACTAAATGGATAATTGGAAAAATAAAACAATAAGAAATTGAGTAAATAAACAGATAACTTTTCATATTACTTAAAAAAAGACATAATAAAATTAAACTAAATAAAGCAACTATACTTGATATTTTAAAAAAGATAATAAATAAAATTAATAATGGTGCCCATAGAAAATGGTACATAAAACCATGTATCAATATATATATTAACATTCCATTATGTAAATTATTTATAATTGCCTGATAAAAACCTTTAGACCATCTTAACCTTTGTTTTAATAGTAAATAAAAAGAAGTAGAAGGTTTTTCATAACCAAGATATAATTTAAAATAATTACTCAAATATTTGTTTTTCTTTGCCACAATTCCAATTGTTAAATCGTCAAATAAAGTATCATAAATTGGTAAATCTCTTAAAAATTTAGATTTATTTATGAAAAATATTTGTCCTGGCAGGCTAATACAAATATTAAATTTCCATAATAATGGGCGTATAATTATATGAGATATAAATTTATCAATTTTTACCAATTTATATAAAAAATTATGGCCTGGTAACGCGTCAATTAAGCCCCAAGCTAAATCAACCTTTTTATCTATTTTAGAAAT